>PYEQ01000573.1 GCA_003017785.1 filamentous cyanobacterium CCP5
GCAGAGCCAAATAGCGAAGATGGACAAAACGAAAGCCCCCGCTTGGCTCCGGGGGCTTGGGGCTGAATCAACAGAGTTAAGTCGGACTAGTGGCGATAGCCTAGCCGCCGGCGCAGGGGTCGGCGGCGCAGGGGTCAGCGGCGCAGGGGTCGGCGGCGGCACAGGGGTCAGCGGCACAGGGGTCAACTTCTTCGGTGGAGGTGGCATCAGGCTCCGTGGTGCCAGCACAGGAGACGGTGCCCACGGTGAGCATAGAAGCGATCGCGATCGCGCCAAGGTAGTGAATTTTCATAGTTTCCTCTTCTTCTGACTACGGGTTGTAATTTTCAGGGAGTTGGGAAATCATTAAGCCCTATGAGTCTGAGAATTTGCTGAGAACCCTCTGAACAGCTCTCAAAGGTTCTCATCCTGACAGATCACTTCATCACCAGTCGAAATCCGAACAGAATATGGCGGGACGCTGCCGGACGAGAATGACGGTATGCCCCGCGACAAAATCCGGGCAGGTCGTCCCAGGAACAGCCTTTCATCACGACCCGATTGCCATCCCCTAGCCGAGTGCTGGTGTATTCAAATACGTTACCGGCCATGTCTTCAACTCCGTAGGGGCTGCGGCTGAGGGGAAAGGCCCCGATGGCGCTGGTGCCATCCAAGCCGCTACCCCCGTGGTTGGTGGCAGCCCCCTGCCAGGTGCTACCCCAGGGAAAATAACGGCCGTCATCACTGCGGGCGGCTTTCTCCCATTCCAGGGCGGTAGGCAGGCGGTAGCGGACCCCGTCCTGGCGACTCCGCCAGTCGGCATAGGCGATCGCATCTCCGTAGGACACCAGCACCACCGGATGATCGCGCCTGTGGTCGGGGGGATCCCCTCCTGACCACAGGTAGGGCTCCACCGCACCGTAGGGGTGCACCAAAAATCCCTGGGCCTGGTAGTCTGCCTCGGAAATGCCAGGGGGGCGGTGGCCGGTGGCAGCCACAAACGCCTGATAGTCCGCCTGGGTGACTAGATTTTTTGCCATGCAAAAAGCGGACTGATCGACCTGGGTGGCCTCCCCCTCGCGATCAAACCAGCCCTGGTTTCGCAGCCTCATCTCTGCCTGATCGATAGCGTCAGGGGTATCTCCAATGGCCGCAGCCGAGATTCGGTAGCCATAATCTCGCTCAGCTGCGTCGCTCCCCGCCTGAAACGGCCCCGATGGGATAAACACAAATCCGGTTTGGCTCTGGCAGCGCTCTGGCGTCAGGGGGGGTGGCGCTGGCGGGGTTCCGCAGGCGATCGCCACTCCCCCTGCCAGCAGCAGGCTACCAACATAGCCAAATCGGCGCGCTAAGATTGCCATGATTCAGCCTTTTCTAATCGAGGTCTGGCCTCTCCTTAAGCGGGGGCTGACTAGATCAATAGAAGCAGAAGCTGAGACTGAGCTGAGAACCCCTGCCCATGGAGAACTACAACTGGCTAGTCACGGACCAGGGAGAATACCGCACCATCGGCGATCCGGAGGTGGCAGAACCGGAGAAAATCTATCGGCTCTACCGGTTTCTCACGGATCTCGACGACGTGCTCGACACCTACGGCAACGACGAGCAGCGTCTGGAGGCGATTTTCCCGCTGGTGCGCAAGCTGCTGATCAGTTCCTACTGGCTGCAGATGGAGTACGACCCGCCCTCTGAAAAAACCGGCTGGTCGGTGAAGTTTCTCTACCGGGAGCACCAGTATCCGCTAACGGTGCAAATGGTTTGCTGGCGGCCGGGCACCCAGTCCACCATTCATAACCACGCTACCTGGGGCATTGTCGCTTTGATTGGCGGTCAGGAGCGCAACCGGCTGTGGCAGAGGAGTCCGACCCCGGAATCCCCCGACCGGATTGAGCCCCGTAACGAAATTATCCTGAACCCAGGCGACGTGATTGGCTTTACCGGCGGTGCCATCCACAGCGTTGAGCCCGTGGGAGATGAACCCCCCGTTTCCTTTAACCTCTATGGCATCACCGATCGCCGCCGCCGCTACCAGTACGACATCGAGCACCAAACCGCTAAAAAGTTTTAGGCGAGCCTAAGATGATATAACTCGAAAGGACTGCCCCCTCGTTGATATTTTCTCTGGCTATGGCTCCATCCAAACGTTCTTCTAGCTCAGGAGACCGCCGTGTTTACAGTGAATTCGGGGGTTCCCCAGGGGCCGCGTTTGAGCGAGGGGTCGCCGATCTGCCCCCTAACCAGCAGACTGTACGGGTGCAGGCCTCTCGCAAAGGCCGCAAAGGCAAGACGGTAACGGTGATCAGCGGCTTTCAGCATGCTCCCGATCAGCTCAACACCCTGGCCAAGCAGCTTAAGGCCCAGTGCGGCACCGGCGGCACCGTTAAGGACAGCACCATCGAGATTCAGGGGGACCACAGCGATCGGTTAGTGCAGGTGCTGCTCGAAAAAGGCTATCAGGCCAAGCGAAGCGGAGGCTAGGTCGATCTATGAAGCAGTCCAAAGCTTGGTGGGTTTACGGACCATGGTTTGCCATGGCTTGTGTGGCTGCATTGCTATGGGGGCAGCTGACCCTGGCCGCCGAAGATTCCAGGCTGATCGGGGTTGAGGGTCAACCAGTCCCCCCTATGATGACGGCGATCGCCCAGGCCACACCGGCCCAGCCCAGGGACATCGATCGCCACTGGGCGCAAGACTGCATTCAAGGGCTGGTGCAGCGGCGGCTGGCCACCATCGATAGCCAGGGCTATTTCTATCCCGAGGCAACGGTCAGCTGGCAGGAGTTGACCCAGGTGTTGAACCTAATGTTTCCCACCGGGCGGGCGGACAGCTGGGCAAATCCTTTAGAGCAGGCCTTAGGCCTGACCGGGGCGAATGTCGCCTCCCACTATCCTGATCACTACTACCTGCCAAGCCGAGCCATCGCCCGGGGGGAAGCCCTAATGGCCCTCGCGGCCAAGGTCAATGGCTCATTTCTGACCCAGGCCAACGGTACCCTCAGAGCTAGCCTCACTGATGCCGATCAGATTCCTCACTTTGCCCGGGAAGGGGTCGCAGCAGCCCTCGCTCGCCGCCTGGTTGTAGACTACCCGGAGCCCACCCGGCTGCGGCCCAACGATCTGCTCACCCGGGGAGAACTGGCCGCGATGCTGTGTCGAGCCTCTGGGAATGAGCAGCTACAAGGGCTGGTGCCAGCGGGGGCGATCGCCCCCTTCCAGACACCGCCCCCAGCCGCTCCTCCGACCACGGAGCGGCGAGGCGTCTGGCTGACCAATATCGACAGTCAGGTGCTGTTCTCCCAAGACAACCTGGTGGAGGCCGTGGACCGCCTCGCCGCCCTCAACTTCAATACCCTCTATCCCACCGTTTGGAACTGGGGCGATACCCTCTATCCCAGC
>PYEQ01000574.1 GCA_003017785.1 filamentous cyanobacterium CCP5
GCAAGTGGAGGTCGCCGCCTCAAACTCAGTTGTTCCAGGCGAGTCGACAGTTTTAGAGGTCAGATTTTGTCAGACTCATCCAGTCCATCCGTGGCCAGTGCTGCGCTCCAGTCGGGGCCCTTAGGGGGTGATTTATCGCCCACTCGTTTGGCTGATGCCCAGACCATGCGAGAGCGGGCAAGCTGGCTAAGCTTTCACCGGATTTGGGGGCAGCTGGGGGAAGATGCCTTGCAGGCGATCGCCCAAGCTTTAGCGTTAATAACGGTAGAACCGGATACCGATATCTACCAACAGGGGCAACGGGCGATCGGACTCTATGTTTTGAAATGGGGATCCGTCGAAATTTATCGCCCTTCCCCCGTGGGGCGCACCCACATCCACTACCGCAGCGCTGGGGATATGTTTGGCTATGTGCCCCTGGTGTCTGCTTCAGACCTGATCACTTATCAGGCCAGCGCGATCGCCCTCACCGCGAGCGAAATTTGGTTTCTCCGGCAGGCCGACTTTGACCATTTGATCGATACCTATCCCGAGATCCAGACTCCCATTAGTCAACTGCTGGCTCAAGATCTGGGTCAGTTTGCCGAGCGCATCGCCTGGGAGCAGACCCGTATCCAGGGACTGCAGCAGTATCTCCGCCCAGCGCCAGAGGATGAACCGTTAATCGGTCGCAGTAAAGCCGCTAAAAAGCTGGTTCAGCAGGCTGAGCTGGCCGCAACTGACCTGAACCCAATTGTGGTGCAGGGGGCGGCTGGCACCGGGAAAACCTTTTTAGCCAGCTATATCCATAGCCAATCCGGTCTGAAAGCCTATCCGTTTGCGGAAATTGACTGTGCCCAACTGCCCCGAGATGAGCCTGGTCTGGTGCGCTCAGACGCCCTATTTGGCTGTGACGAGGGGCCGATTTTGGGCGTGATTGAGCTGCTGGAGCGCGGCACCCTATTGATCGATAACCTGCAGCTGCTGACGGTGGGCGATCGCGATCGTCTCACGACCTACCTGCAAACGGGAACCTTCACCCGTAATCCTGCCGATCCCCAGCACCTTGCTGCCCCGGCTACGGTCAAATCCTGGGTGCGGTTGGTTCTGGCCAGCCCCCAAAAGCTATCCCTACCAGAAGTGAGGGCACACACCATCAAGCTCTTCAGCCTGGCCCAGCGGAAAGACGATATTCCGGACCTGGCGGAGTCTTTTCTGGAAAAATTCTGTCGAGAGCAAGGGCGATCGCCGCTACAGCTCGACCAGGGCGATCGTCGTCGGCTGATCAGCTATGCCTATCCCGGCAATCTGAGGGAACTAGCAGGTATTCTCCAGCGGGCGGTGAGCATGACGCCGACCGACCAGACCGTCATCCCCGAACAGGTGTTGTGGTCGGTGCAGTCCGAGAAAAATGCCTTTCGCGTGGATTTGCTGAATCAGCTAGCCTGGCTGCGGCCATTTCTACTCAGTCAATGGTGGCCAGAGCGGTTCTGGATTCTGGTGATGGGGCTGTTCATTCCCGTCACGGTGATGGGATTTATTGGCCCCCCAACCCGAGAGGCCAACATGGCCCTGAACTTTTTCTGGGCCTGGTGGTGGCCCGGTTATTTGTTTTTGTTTGCCTTTGTGGGGCGGCTGTGGTGTGCCGTCTGTCCCTTTATGATTACCGGCGAGTGGATTCGGCGGCTCTCCCTGTGGATTTGGCCTCGCGAGTTACTGCCCTGGCCGACCAAGTGGATGAATCGCTGGGGTGCCTGGGGGTTATTCATTGGGTTTGTGGCCATTTACCTGTGGGAACATCTCTGGGATTTGCCCCATACCGCGTATTTATCGGCCTGGCTCTTGCTCGTGATTACCGCCGGAGCCGTCATCGGCAGCCTGATCTACGAACGGCGGTTGTGGTGTCGCTATCTCTGTCCCATCGGTGGCATGAATGGCATGTTTGCCAAACTCTCAATCATCGAGGTGCGATCGACCCAGCAGGTCTGCGGTAGTCAGTGCAGTAGTTTTGGCTGCTACAAAGGCAGTCCGGCCACTCCGATCACCTTTGCCCAGGCATTACCGACGGAGGGCCAAGCGACCGGGGGATGTCCTCTCTATTCTCACCCTGCCCAACTGCCGGATAACCGCGACTGCGTGCTGTGCATGACCTGTCTTAAAGCCTGCCCCAATCGCTCTGTACAGGTCAACCTGCGATTTCCCGCCTCCGATCTGTTGGAAAATCATCGCCAATCTTGGGCCGAGGCCGCGCTGTTGCTCCTTCTGCTGGGTGGTGTGTTGATGCACCACGATCGCCAAATTCTCGGGTGGTTGGGACTGGGCGATTGGCCCGTCGATGCCGCGCATCTGCTGAGGGGCACCCCCGTTGTGGTTGGGCTACTGGCAGTGCCGACCCTGCTCACCTATGGAGCCCATCAAGTGGCTCGGCTGGGCGATCGCGAGATGCCGGGCTATCTCACCACGGTCTATGCCTATCTGCCGTTGACCCTAGCGGCCAATCTCGCCCATTACATTCCCGCTGCCATGACCGAAGCGGGGCAGATTCTACCCGTCATCGCTCGCACCTTTGGCTTCAGCGGCCAAGGCTTACCCACCCTCACCTGGAGTATGGATGTGGCGATGTTTCTGCAGGGAGTCACATTGCTCTCTGGCGTCTTATTTAGCGTCTACCCGCTGCTGCGCACGACCCATCGCCCGTGGGTCAGCAACCTGCCCCACCTGCTGCTCATGGTTGGGTTGACGGTGATGTTCTTTAAGTTGATGGTGGGATGACCAATGCCGATTTACAACAGGATTACCGACGTCATTGGTCATACCCCTCTAGTCAAGCTGCAACGACTACCCGAGCAGTGGGGCTGCGCGGCCGAGATCGTACTAAAGCTAGAGGGCCTGAACCCAGCGTCATCTGTTAAAGATCGCATTGCCATCAGTATGATCGAAGCGGCTGAGCAGGCTGGGCTGATTCAGCCCGGTGTCTCAACCATTGTGGAAGCCACCTCTGGAAACACGGGAATTGGCCTGGCCATGGTTTGTGCGGCGAAGGGGTATCGCCTGATCCTCACCATGCCTGACAACATGAGTCCAGAACGGCAGCAAATCGTCCGCGCCTATGGGGCCGAAATCATCCTAACGCCAGCGGCGGCGGATATGGCGGGGGCCATTGCTCGGGCGAACGAACTCCTGGCCAGCAGTCCCAACACCTTTTCACCTCAGCAGTTCAGCAATCCTGCTAATCCCAAAATCCATTACGCAACCACCGGGCCAGAAATCTGGCAGGATACCGCTGGGACAATTGATGTGCTTGTGGTGGGGGTAGGCACTGGTGGCACCTTGACCGGGGCGGGGATTTATCTCAAACAACAGCAGCCCAACCTGAAGATTGTGGCGG
>PYEQ01000036.1 GCA_003017785.1 filamentous cyanobacterium CCP5
TTTCTGGGGTTTGCCACCAGCCCTGCTGGGCAGCGGCGACGGCCTGCTGGCCAGCAGGGCTGGTGGCAAACCCCAGAAATCCCTGAATCGGAATACTCGGCTCCCCCCGATAGACATACCCCCGGGGCTGGGAGTAGGGGTAGAGATCGTTATCTGGAAGGGTGCCATGAAGGCTCAGCACCCGCACGTTTTGCTGGTCGGTGACCTCAGAGGCGATCGCGTAGCTAATCCCCTCTTGCCCTAGCTCTCGGACCACGGCAGCGGTGTCATCGGTCTCCACCTGAACCGCATTGTCACCAGTTTCAAAGGGCTGGGACTTGAACAACTGGTAGTCGCTGAGGGATTGCCGAATATCGCTGCCAGCGGGGCGATCCACAAAGCGAATGGGCAAATCGGGACCGCCCACCTCCGACCAGTTAGTAATTTGACCGCGAAAGATTTGGGCAAACTGTTCCGAGGTCAAATCCCCCTGAAAGGGATTCTCAGAACTCACAATCACCGCAATTTTTTCGCGGTTTACGGGCACCTGAGTCAGACCCTGGGCCAGTTCGGCCTCCACCAGGGGCCGCCCCATCGCCACCAAGTCAACCTCGTCGTTGAGCAACCGCTGCAGGGCCTCCTCCGTATCGCTGGTGGTCAGCTCCACCTGAGCCCCCGGATAGCGGGCCTCAAAATCTGCTTCCAGCGCCCGGTTGATGGCGGCCATCGACGGAGCACCGTCAATGGTCAAGGTCGTGCCCTCGGCTATGGTATCCAGCGGGGCAAAGCTGGGTACGGGCTCCGGCGACTCCTGAGCAAACAGAATGTCAGGCCGCAACGTCTCTAGCGGCAGGCTCAGCGCCGTTAGCAGCACAACTAAAGCAAAAGGAGTTTTGCGCATGGGGGCACCCCAATCCGAGGCAGGTGAAAGTTCTGATAAAGGATACACGCAGATGCAAAACTTCAGGCCAGGCGCCGCAAGCTTTCTTTAGTATTCCGTTAGCCAGTATCGCGTTGGTCACCTAGGCCCGGGCAGAGGCGATCTCTAGTTGCCGGGATCAAAAGGCCCCGAAGGATCGACCAGCTCAAATAAGATCGCTCGGTTGCGCCCCTCGTTCTTCGCCCGATAGAGAGCATTGTCAGCCGCCTTAATGGCATTTTGGGGCTGCCTGCCCGGAGATGGAGTCAGACTGATGCAGCCGATGCTGAGGGTAACGTAGCCCAGGGCACTGGTTCGATGCTTAATCCCCAGGTCCCTGACCTTAGCGAGAATTTCATCGGCAATGTGCTGCGCCCCGGCCAAATCAGTATCGGGCAGAACCATGATGAACTCTTCCCCGCCATAGCGAGCGACGAGATCTCCAGGGCGTTTGAGCACGGAACTGAGCACCGCGGCTATCTGCTTCAGACAGGCATCCCCGGCCGGGTGACCATAGGTGTCGTTGTAGGGTTTGAAAAAATCGATGTCACCCATCATTAAAGTGAGGGGGCCCTGGTCCCGGAGGGCCTGTCGCCAGGTTTTATCGTAGTGGGCTTCAAAGCGGCGGCGGTTGGCCACCTGGGTGAGCTCATCGATGGTGGCTAGCCGCTGTACCTGTTCATAAAGCTGGGATTGCTGAATGGCGATCGCAATTTGCCCCGACAAACGACCCATGAGGACAATGTCAGTTGCCTCCCAGGGCCGGGGCCCGCTGCACTGGGAGGCAATCAGCAGCCCCCACAGGGACTCGCCTTCGGCGATGGGTACCACCAGATTGGCCCAGACCTGATACTGCTCTAGCAGGTGGACATAGCAGGGGTTAATATCAGCAGCGTAGATATCGTCCATCGCCTGAATTCTCCCCTGCTTGTACTTCTCCACATAGATGTCGCGAAAACAGGGATCTTCGATGACCGAGGATAAAATTGAGTAACGAGGGGTGGTCACCGACTCGACGGTGACCACCCCACTCAAGTCCGGCTTAAACCGGTAAATCACCACCCGATCTACCTGCAAAAACTGCCGGACCTCGTCCACGGTGGTTCTGAGAATATCGTCTAGTTCTAAAGATTTACGGATACGGTGGGTAATCAGATCTAGCAGCCGCTCCTGTTGAGCCTGATATTGAAGCGCCGCCTGCATACTTTGGTGGGCCGAGATCTCCTTCCGCAGGGCCTGGTTGATCTGTTCGAGGGCCTGATTTTGGGCTAGCAAGGTCTGCACCTGGTCCTGCTGTCGCTGTAGCTGATCGACGCACATTTCAAGCTCGTTAACTACCAGCTTTAGCTGTTCTAAAACAGCTCCATGCACCTCAGCTGGAACTAAGGCACCGGAGGCAGCCCGTGCACAAAATGTTTCCATCTGCTGCTTGGCCAGATCTAGCTCCTGAAAAACGCTATCGAGTTGCTGCTGTTCAAGCATTACAGGCATAACGGAGGAATTCAAACACCTGCAGAGTAAGGGCGTTTGAGGACTTTGCTGAGGAAGACAGTAAACCTGTGCATCATTTTGAGGTGTCCAGAGCCACCGATGGGGCGGCATTTGCCTGCTTCTAGGCTATGCGCCTTGCCTTTGACGAATAAAAGGGCAAAGAAAATGCGCTTTAAGACAGAACTTCTGAAGTCGATTCAGAAAACTAAACAGAACTTTGAGTATTAGCTATTCCGCTTTTATTGGATTTATTTTTCCCATAAAACATCCGCCTATATCAGTTCAATTGTGAACGTGCATCCCCATCATCAAAAGTGTCCCATCCTGCAGAAAACCAGCGATCTCCCTGGAAAAGACAAGCAGCCGGAAGCCGTAGATCGTTGCTTTCCCCTCAGCCAGCCATCCCTGGCTGCAAACCCAGCCCATAGGCAAAAATAGGCGCAGCGGAGGCAGTGTTTTGTTACGCTGCCTCCGCTATTCTAAAGCCCCCGTCTGAACCAGTGACGCGACCTGTTAGCTATATCGCTGGGTCGACGTCGCTAAGGGCTCTAGATTAAACAGCTCATGGAGAGTGGCCATGGCGTGCTGACGGGCTTCAATGTCGTGCTGGGTGCGCAGCTGCACCATGGGGTCGTGGAGAATCTTGTTAACGATGCCGCGGGTCAGGGCCTCGATCACCTCCTGGTGCTTTTCGGCAAACTCGTTGCCCAGGCGAGACAGGGCCTTTTCGAGCTCCTGTTCGCGGATGGACTCCACCTTGCTGCGCAGGCTGCTGATGGTGGTTACCGTGTCGAGCGATCGCCACCAATCCATGAACCCGTCTACCTCTTCTTCGAGCAGGGCCTCGGCTTCCATCGCCATGCGGCGACGGCTGGCCTGGTTCTGCGCAACGACCGCCTTTAAATCATCCACGTTGAAGGCATCGACCTGATCCAACTCATTCACATTCACGTGCACGTTCAGGGGGACAGAAATGTCGAAAATCATGAGTCGCTGGTCAGGATCCAGGACAGTCGCCAGGTTGTCTTTATGCAGAATGGGCTCTGTCGCAGAGGTGCAGGTAAACACCACGTCAGATCCCTGGACCACCTCCAACATACTGTCCAGGGTGCCAGTGGTGATGGCGGCATCTTTGAACTGGGCCGCCAGCTCATCGGCTCGCTTCAGGCTGCGGTTGAGCAGGGTGATTTCGCAGGGCTCTTTGGCCAGCAGGTGCTGCACCAGCAGGCGCGACATTTTTCCGGCTCCTAGAATGCTAATCCGGCAGCTGTGCAGTTCGGGCACCTTCAACCGGGCCAGCTCGGCGGCGGCAGAACTGATGGAAACGGCCCCAGTGCCAATGCTGGTTTCGGTGCGGACCCGCTTGCCGGCGGTAATTGCCTGCTTGAGCAGGCGATTGAGAATGCGTCCTGAGCTTTTGTGCTGCTGGGCTAGCTTGTGGGCGTGCTTGACCTGGGCTAAAATCTGGCCTTCGCCAAGTACCAGGCTGTCGAGGCCCGCAGCCACGCGCATCAGGTGGGTAACGGCATCCTGATGCAGCAGGATAAACAGGTGCTGCCGCAGTTCGGCCAGGGGCAGCTGACTATGCTCTGACAAAAACTGAATCACCTCTCGCACGCCATGGTCCGCCGATTCGGTGACGATGTGGATTTCGAGGCGGTTGCAGGTGCTGAGAATCGAAACCTCGTCGAGGTGGGGATAGCTGGTGAGAGTGGCGATCGCATCGGCCGTTTGAGCCATGGGAATGCTGAGTTTTTCCCGGACGTGAACAGGGGCTGTTTTATGGCTGAGGCCAATAACGGCAATATTCATTCTTCCTCCACTCGATTTTTATAATTCACCGACTTGCCATGGGATTTAAGCCCAAAACCGCCTTAGGGCTGCCGTCAGGTCGCAGCAAAACCAGGCTGAGCCTGGGGTTGACCAAAGGCCCAAGCCTGTAAAGGCTAATATTGTTGAACTTAAAGATAAACCGGACCGGACTCAAGAAAACTCAACAAAAATCCATCAAACCCCTTAAAGTTCATGGCTCCAGACCAAAGTAGGGATGCAGCCTGGCTACATCCCTACCCTAGCAGGTTTATTTTTTACCCAGGGTAAGACCTACCCGGAAACCTAGTGGAGCTGGAGGGCCTTGGGCTTGTCGGTCATGTGAATAGTATCGACAAAGCGGGCCGTCTTGGACTGGCTAGAGATCACCAAAGACTGGGTGCGGGCCCCGCCGTGGAAGAAGCGCACACCGTTCATCAACACCCCTTCAGTGATGCCGCAGGCGGCGAACAGCACAGTTTCCCCAGAAGCCAGCTCTTCAGCGTCATAGACCTTATCAATGTCGGTGATGCCCATCTCGTTGAGGCGGGCAATGTTGGACTCTTTGCTCTCACCAATCAGACCGGTTTTCACGATGGCCGGGTCGTAGATTAGCTGCCCTTGGAAGTGGCCACCCAAACAGCGCATGGCCGCCGCAGAGATGACTCCCTCGGGAGCCGCCCCAATCCCCATCAGGGCGTGGATGTTGGTGCCGCCAAAGGCACAGGAGATGGCCGCCGACACGTCACCATCAGAAATCAGCTTGACCCGGGCACCCGCATCCCGAATTTCTTTAATCAGGTCGTTGTGACGCTCCCGCTTCATGACCACAACCACTAGCTCATCGATCCCCCGATCCAGGCACTCAGAGAGAATCTTCAGGTTTTCGGTGGCCGACTTGTTGATGTCCACCTTGCCCTTGGCCGGGGCAGGAGCGGCCAGCTTCTTCATGTAGAAATCGGGGGCGGCAAACAGACCGCCTTTTTCAGAAATCGCCAGCACCGCCATGGAGCCGTTCTGACCGTAGGCCACCAGGTTGGTGCCTTCGCAGGGGTCTACGGCAATATCAATTTCCACCAGCTCTTCGGGGTTGCAGTAATCAGAGGCATCGGGCTGGGTGCAGATCCCGACCTCTTCACCGATGTAGAGCATTGGCGCATCATCCCGTTCGCCCTCGCCGATGACGATGCGGCCCCGCATGTGAATTTTGTTCATGCGCTCCCGCATGGCTTCGACCGCTACCTGATCGGCGATGTCTTTTTCGCCCTTGCCCATCCAGCGGGATGAGGCGATCGCAGCCTGCTCAACGACTTCAATAATTTCTAATCCGAGGGTGTTTTCCACGGGATAAATCCTCCAAACTGCCTGTTTGCGTAGGTTTCAACGTTTCAGTATCAACCACACAGTCTATCAGAGCAGGGGGACAGCGCATAACCCGATGTGGCTAGACCAGCCCGGCAGTCGAGAACTGGCTATTGGGATCCGGAAATCACGTACTGGGAAGAAATGGGGGCTACCTGCCCGGTTTCTGCAAGGGCCTGATAAATCATGGCGACGATTTCTGCCCGGGTAGCGGTTTCTTGGGGCTGCATCTGGGCCCGGTAGGGATGGTTGACCACCAGCCCGCTTTCGGTAGCCGCGGCTACCTGGGTCTGAGCCCAGGCAGGTAGGGCGGCTCGATCTTCGAACTGCTGCAGAGTAGCCTGGGGATCGTTTACTGGCCGCAGCCCTAGACCGCTGGCCAGGGTAACGAGCACCTGATAGCGGGGCACCGGCTGGTCAGGGCGAAAATCCCCTTCGGGGTAGCCGCTCATGAAGTTGGCGGCAACGGCATTGGCGATCGCCTCAGCGGCCCAATAGTCGGCTGAAACATCGGAGAAATCAGCTGATGGGGCGCTGACATTCCCCAAAAAAGCCTGGTTAATCAAAGCGGCCAAATCAGCTCGGGTGAGGGCCGTTTCGGGTTCGAACTGACCGCTGGGAAAATCGGGCAGCAGTCCTTGTTCATACAGGCCGCTGATAAACGGATAGGCCCAGTAATCTTCAGGCACGTCGTCGATGGTCAGGGGAGCCGTGGCCGTGGTCGCAGGACCCTCCGGCTCTGGAGATTCCACACTCGTTGGGGCCGCAGCTGTGCCAGGGGTAGAGCCATCCGCAGGAGCGGCTGACTCAGGGGTTTCTACCGCCGGCGATTCGGCGTTTAGCCCCACCAGTCCTGTCATGGTTCGGAGTTGAGCCGCTATCTGGCTGCCATCTGGGGACCGAAACCCCATAATTTCTCGACCTGTTTCGGGGCCTTCAACCTGCCCAGAATCCCTGAGATCAGCGGGACGTCGGAGGGAATCTGTCCCATCGGGTTCTACATCTAAGGATGCTTCCGGGTCCGCCATGATCGGCTGATCCAAGGACTCGGACTCAACTGCATCCCCGATCGCATCGGTGACAGTGGCAGGGGTCAGCGATCGCCAGCCCCCGTCGCGGGTAAATCCCCACAGCAAAATTGCGCTGACCGACAGGAAAGCCACGAGCAGCGCCACCCCTTCATCGAAGCTAACCCGGTAGGGACCAGTCCCCGGTGAATCAGATTGAGGCTCATTGGGTTCGGGGGGAAAATTAACCATGGTTCAGGCAGGTGCAGGCTTTGCTGTTGGTTATCCTACCGCCGCATGGCAAAAACTGGGGTGCTCTTTAGCTCAATCCCTTAACAAAGCCGCGGTCACCTACCGCCTTTTACTACCGCCACAGGGGGTGAACTAGGGCAGAACGGCTGTTTAAAACGTTTCCATTGGCGGAGGCCAACCGGGCCAGCCTGGTTTATTTGTGAACAGGCAGCCGACAGCCGACAGAGCCTTTGTCATGGAAACTTCAGGATTTTCTCAGCTCTACCAGGAGGCGGTGCTGACCTCCTTGGAATACTTCTGGAAAGCCCTATGGGCGTTTATTTTGGGCTATATCGTTAGCAGTCTGATCCAGGTATTTGTCACCCGCGATCGCATGCAGAAAGCCATGGGGGAGGCCGGGCAGGGCAGCGTGGCCCTGGGCACCTTCTTCGGGTTTATTTCTAGCTCCTGTAGCTTTGCGGCCCTATCTACCACCAAATCTCTATTCAAAAAAGGGGCGGGGTTCGTACCCGCGATCGCCTTTTTACTAGCCTCCACCAACCTGGTGATTGAGCTTGGCATCATTATCGCGGTCTTTTTGGGCTGGCAGTTTGTGGTCGGCGAATATGTGGGCGGCATTCTGCTGATTTTGTTTGCCTGGCTGTTTGTGCGGCTGACCCGCCCCCAGGGTCTGATCAAAAAAGTGCGGCGGCGACTGCGCGATCGCGAAGGCGTAGACGAAGCAGACGGCCAGACCATGGACTGGCAGGACAAGCTGCAAAGCCGTCAGAGCTGGCGGATGGTCGCCCGCCAGTACTTTATGGAATGGGCCATGGTCTGGAAGGACGTCACCGTGGGCTTCACCATTGCAGGCATCATCGCCGCCTTTGTGCCGCCGGTCTTTTTTCAGACTCTATTTATAGGGGCCGGTCAGGGCAGCGACAGCCTTAGCTTTGGTGCGGTGCTAGAAAACATCATCGTTGGGCCGATCGCGGCGTTTTTGACGTTTATCGGCTCCATGGGCAACATCCCTCTGGCTGCGATTCTGTACGGCAACGGGGTCAGCTTTGGCGGGGTGATGGCGTTTATCTTCAGTGACCTGGTGGTGTTTCCGGTGATTCGCGTCAATGCCAAATACTACGGCTGGAAGCTGGCCCTATACATATTGGCCATGCTGTTCGTGGCCCTGGTGGCAACTTCCCTGGTGCTGCACTATGGCTTTTCCCTACTGGGCTGGCTCCCCCCAGTGACCACTGGCGGCAGCAGCCAGGGCGATCGCTTCGCCCTGGACTACACCTTCTTTTTGAACCTGGCTTTCTTAGCGATTACAGGGCTGCTGGCTGGACTCGGCTGGAGCAACCAGTCAAAAGGCCACGACCACCACCACGGCAGCCAGAGTATTGTGGAGCGGGTATTGTTTTGGCTGGCAATGGCGGCCTACCTCTGGCTGGCAGGGGGCTTGCTGACGGTGGTGCTGGGGCGGTAGTTGCAAAACAAAATCGCCTGGGGAAAGTTCTCCAGGCGGTTCAGGCAGCTTTGGTTACCAAATCAACGAACGGCGGAATTCGTCCTCATTTAATCAGACGAAACGTCAGCGGATACTTGTAGGCCACACCCTCATTAGCCTTGATAGTGGCCAAAATGATAAACACTAGTCCTGCGATCGCGACGATTGGCAAAAGAACAAAGCCAATCAGTACGGACATCAATATTCCTGCGATTATCAAGTAAACAGTCAGCGAAATTTGGAAGTTTAGCGCTTCCCTGCCTTGCTGATCGACAAAGGGGAGTTCGTTGCGCTTAATCAGCCAAACTATTAAGGGCCCCAATATATTGCCAAAAGGAATAATCAGACCCGCAAGAGCGCTGATGTGGGCAATGCTGGCCCACATGCGGGACTCTGGACTAGAAGCTTGTGTCATAGATCACAAAAATAAAACCACAATTACCCATTGAGGGTAGCTGCGGCGATCCTAAGCAAAAGCAGGGCGGTGAGTCCCGTCCTGCTCATAAATCGTAATTGATGTCTTGATGAAGCTCGACGCTATTCGTCGTCGTCTTCATCCTCATCAGAAGGATAGACAAAACTGCTAGAACGTCCGGTCAGGACTGATTTTCCTTGGGACAAAGCCTTTTGAGCCTGCATCGTAGCGACCCGCTTCCAGTGGGCTCGACGCTGGTCTCGCTTGCCTTTGGAGGTTTTCTTCTTGGGAACCGCCATGGTGCACAGAAACTTGACAACCTTTCAATTCTAGAGCAAATTCGCTCTGATTGAGAATTTTATTTATCCCGAGTCCGGCCCGAGAACTGTAGTTTCTCCTTAGGCAACGCTCCACTTCCGGACTTGGCCGAGGTTTAGATCTACAGCGCCAGCAATGCTTTAGCGGCCTCATAGTAGCGGGCCCAGTACTCCACATCCGGGCGGGCTCGCCACTCAGCTCGGCTCACCTCTACCGTCAATAAGGGCACGGTAATTCCCTGGCTGTCTGCCACCACGGTAATCACCGCCGTTGAGGCCAAAATATCAGCGTCGAAGCTGCGTTGGACTCCGGCCCGAGCGGTGATCTCAGCTCGGCGCAGAAGGGCTTCGAAACTCTCTTGATCAGAACGGGTGAGAAAGAGATTGAGTCGAGTCGTGTAGGCGATCGCCGCTGGGGGCGCGATCGCCGTCGGGAGACTCCAAAGGCTACCTGTCCCCACCAGCAGCAATAAGCCCCAGCCCATCCGCCGCCACAGCCGCCTCGGCTTGGAACCCCCTAGACGGTGCGGAGAAATCGTGGCTGGCAGTGGAGTCGGGCAGGACTTATCCATGGTTACGGTATCTGGAGTGGCCAGGAATAAACTGACGGTGCAGATCGAATTGTAGCGAGGAAGCCCCAAAATGGACCGTTTCAGAACCTGCTACCGTCATTTTCGTCCTCAGAGCAGGTAGCGATCGCGGTTGCACACAGGTTGCCATCTGGGCAATCTCGCCCGACCAGCAGCCTATAGTACAAATGTTTAAATCAGCCCAATCTATATGGAGTAAATTCAGAATCAGGCGCTACCATAGCAGGGTTTATTTGGGACGGTTTCCGGCGAGATCCAGTCCTCTAGCGGATTTCAAGCGAGTGCTATGGCTAGACATTGGGCAATCATTATCGGCATTAATCAATATCAGTCCCTGCAGCCCCTGATGTTTGCCCAGCAGGATGCCCTTGAGCTGAGAAACTTTTTCGTCGATGAAGTCGGCTGGGAGAGTGACGCCTGCTGCCTGATTACCGATAGGGCCACCAGCCCAGATCAGGCCCCGATACCCACCAAGGCAGCCCTAGAAGCCCAGATTCAGGCCGTCTGCGATCAGCTTACTGCCGATGACACCCTGTGGTTTTTCTTTAGCGGCTACGGTACCACCGAAGCCGATGCAGACTATCTGCTGCCCGTGGACGGCGATCCGGCCCGCATCGCTGAAACGGGGCTCTCCCTGGAAACCCTGCTCAAGCAGTTAAAGGCTACCCCCACGGAAAAACTCCTGGTGGCCCTAGACATCAACCGCAGCCAGGCAGCCCTGCCCAATCAGCGGCTTGGGCTCCACAGTCAAGAGCTGGCCCGCAACCTGGGAATTCCACTGCTGCTCTCCTGCCGCCCGCAGCAATTCTCCCAGGAAAGCCTGGCGGTGCACCACGGATTCTTCACAATGGCGCTGCTAGAAGCCATGCGGTTCCACGGTTGCCTGACCCTGGTGCAGCTCAGCGATTACGTGGCCGATCGGGTGCCCCAGCTGTGCCAGCACCATCTCCGACCTGAGCAGCAGCCGGTGGCTGTAATCCCAGACGAAGCCAAGTATCTGCTGGTGATTCCCGCTGAATCCGTGGCTCGGCTGCCCCTCACCCAGGCGGCTGCAGCTAGTACAGAAACTACCCTGGCGACTCTGTCCCCCCAGCCGACCCTGGCTGGCCAGACTTCCCCTAGGGAGAGCTCAGACGGTGAGCGTCTGGCGATCGCCGCCGACCCTGAACGGGATTCTCAAGGGTCCGAAGACGAGTTTGAAGATGAAGACATTGAAGCTGGATCGGGCTGGCAGCGCTGGGCCCTGGTAGCGGCAGCCCTGCTCCTGCTGGGGGTGTTTATTCGCAACCAGACGGTGTTTATGGGCAATGCCCCTGAGACCATCGACTCAGTTTCAGAAGGGGCCGGTGAAAATGCTTCTGGCGATCCGCTGTTTCCTGAGGGAACCGGGAATGAGGCCAATCTGCCCCCACTGGAACAGGCTCAGGTGGCGATCGCCGAGACCCGCTACCAGGACGCCCTGACCTGGTTAGAACAAATTCCTACCGCTGAGCGAGATCAGACCTACGGGGCCTTGCTCCAGCAGGCCCAGGCGGGGGTGGCCCAGGCGGGGCGAGACAGCCAAGCCCAGCTAGCCGAGGCCCAGCGCCAGCTACAGCCCCTATCGGCAGCCCCGTTTGCGGCGGCGATCGCCCAGGCTGAGCAAGTTCCTGCCGATGATCCCAACTACGCCCAGGCTGAGGCATTAATTGAGCGCTGGGGTCAGGTAATTTTAGATCTGGCCGAGGCCGAGGCCGCCGCTGGCGACTTTGACGCAGCGATTCTCACCGCCCAGCAAATTGCCGAGGGCCGTTCTGACCTCTACAGCCTCGCCCAGGAACGGATAGCCAATTTCCAGCAGCGTAAGGTCAACCAGGACGTGCTCAAGCAGGCCCAGGAGCGGCTGGTGCCCAACCAGCCCCAAACCTTTCGAGACTCCATTGACCTGGTCATGCCGATTTCGCCAGAATACCCGGAATACGCCATTGCCCAGGATCGGGTAGCCCGCTGGAGCGAAGACATTTTAGCGATCGCCCGCACCCGAGCCGCCCGGGGAGATCTGCAGGGGGCGATCGCCGCCGCTATGCTGGTACCAGAGCAAGCCGCTGTCTATGGTCAGGCCCAGGAACAGCTCCAGCAGTGGCAGGCTCAGTCGGAGGCCTCTCAGTAGTCCTCTTCTCCTAACACCGCCATACTCCTTTTTCTCCATGCATCCTCAGCGTATTCAGCCCGGCCCCGGACAAGAATCAGTCTGGGACTATCCCCGTCCGCCCCGCATCGAGCTTGCCCCCGAGCCGGTGCGCATAATTTTTAACGACGCGGTGATTGCCGCCTCCGATCGGGCCCAGCGGGTACTCGAAACCAGCCATCCTCCGGTCTACTACATTCCTCCCGAAGACGTGGCCATGGAGTATCTCATCCCTGTGCCGCGACGCACCTTCTGCGAATGGAAAGGGCCCGCCAGCTACTTTACGGTGCAGGTGGGCGATCGCCAGGCCGACAGCGCCGCCTGGTGCTATCCCGACCCCACCGAACGGTTTGAGCCGATTCGAGGCTATCTAGCCTTTTACCCCAGCTCCATGGATGCCTGTTTTGTCGGCGAAGAACAGGTACAGGCCCAGGCCGGAGACTTCTACGGCGGCTGGATCACCTCTAAAATCGTTGGCCCATTCAAAGGCGGCACGGGCACCTGGGGCTGGTAGAACTGGCCGCAGAACTTGGGACTGCTGCACAGAGCGGTGGAGCCGGTTAGGGCCCCTCTGGGCTAGGAGGAATGTCAAGTTCGCCTCGAACCCGGGTTAACACCTCTACGGCCCGCTTCAACCGCGACTCCAAATAGTGCTTTTGGCTGAGATGCTGGCGCAGCCGCTGATGTCGAGCCACCGCTCGGGTAATGTGAGCCAGCTGATCTACCGGGCAGAGCTGGCACTGCAGACGACCATCGGCATCTAGCCGACAGAGGTTGTAGCGGGGAGCGGGCTCACCGGAATGGGTACCTGCCTGGGGCTGGCCCCAATGCTGATCTACATAGCCCTCTAGATCCTGCGGATCGGCATGGCGCAGCACCGAGGCTTCCGAGTTCTCTGCCGTTCCAGTTCCCTCAGGGACAGCCTCCAGCCAGCCTTCGACAATCGGCCCTTCTAGATAGAGATCTTGAATCTGCCCCACCACCTGACGTAGCTCCTGGTGCCAGCTGTTCACCGCCGTTTGAATGTCTTGCAGCACCTTTAAGGCCATGGCCGGGTTGGCATCATGGCGATGGCTGCTGAGTACTGGCCGCTTGGTGCGAGGCAGAGACGGTAGTCGCTTAAAGTCATGGCCATCTGCTGTTCCTTGGCCCGCCCGCTGATCCTTAGACCGATGCACCGACGGGGACGGATGCTGCGGTTGGGAGCCAAACTGGGGCAGATCAATGCGATGGGCCATGGCGAAGGCTGAAGTCAATCAGCAGAATGCTATTTTCGCCCCACTATAGCTTGGGATCGCGATTGTGGCGCAGTTTTGGAGGAGAGGGAGAGATGAGGATAGGGGGAACCGACTCACCACCTCGCCTCCCTAGGACTCCACCTGGGCCGTCGCCTGATCAGCTGCGAGGGTATCGGCTTCTAGGCGGGTAATCAGGGCTACTTCTAGGTGGGTTTGGCCCGTGGGGATGACTTCGGCGCGAACGTTAGGGCCGAAGAAACGCTCAATTTTTTCCCGCTTTTCCTGCCAGAGGGCGATCGGTACGGTGCCGGAGGCGAATTCAAGAATCAGGGCGTAGCAGCCGTCGATTTCTTCTTCGCGGATGGCCTCTAGCTGCGGACAGTCATCACCGGCAGGATCAACCCCAATCCGTTCCAGGGATTCTTCTAAATGGGCTGACTGACCGTAGCGATAGCGGGTAACGTCTTTGCGCACCTGGTTTTGAGTGGGGGTAGCCTGTTCTTCCCGCAGCTTGAGCACCTCTGGCGGCGTCGGCTTTGAATAGGGGGCTGGTTCGAGCTGGGCAGCCTGGAGGGCGAGTCCGCCCAGGAACACGGGCACACCATAGAAAAATCCGACCAGATTCAAGGTGGAATTTCCTTGAAAATAGGCCACAAAGCCAATAATGGTGAGAATACCCCCCACCGTGAGCAGCACCCGCGCCAGGGAAACTTTGCCGAACATTGGAATTTGTTAATAGTTGGACTAAATCTAGGGTAGTGGGTTCTGGGGATTTAAGCCCTATCCCGGTCCAGAAGTGCCCAGTCTAGACATGGAGTTCTGGCTGCGGGGACACTCAGGTTTCGAGCTGGACTTGGTTTAAGTGAACGCAAAGTTCCTTAGAATGCTTAAGGAGAGTTGACAGGGCCTATGGAAATGCAGGTAATTCGCGATCGCATCGAGCTGATTAAGGGCAAGCGGGAGACATTGCTCCAGCTCCTAGAGCAGCCCAACCTGGGGACGCTGCGCATCGATGTCAACCAGGCTCTTGAAGAAATGGACGATCTGCTCGAAGAATTTGAGCGCACGTTTCCAGTCGAGTAACACCGCAACAAGAACGTTTACGGGAATTAATGGCAACTATCTACAGCGTCGAAATTCATCACCAGGGCGGCACCCATACCATCGAGGTGCCTGAAGACCAAACCGTGCTGGCTGCCGCTCAGGACGCCGGCCTCGACCTACCGACCTCTTGCGGAGCAGGGGTCTGCACCACCTGCGCGGCCCTAGTTACCAGCGGAAAAGTGGAACAGTCCGACGGCATGGGGGTCAGCCCTGAGATGCAGGCGGAAGGTTATGCCCTGCTGTGCGTGGCCTATCCCCGGTCTAATTTGGTGGTCGAAACGGAAAAGGAAGACGTGGTCTACCAGCGGCAGTTTGGCCAGTCGTAGCGGCCACTGAACGCCAGAGCCATGGGCATTGAGTTCATCGAAATTGAGATTGATCTGTCAGTTGGGACCTCCCTGGTTGCCGACATCGAAGCCGCTCTGGGAGAACGGGGAGAGCCCCTGCGCTGGGCGATCGCCGCCGTCAACCCCGATACCCAGACTGCCCATGTGGAAGCCGTGGTGACGGTGGAGACAGTGGTCCCATGAGCGATCGCCCCTACACCGCCATGATGATCGTCCCCACCGGAATTGGGGCGGCGATCGGGGGCTATGCCGGCGATGCCCTGCCCGTGGCTCGCACCGTGGCCTCCGTGGCAGATCGATTAATCACCCACCCCAACGTGCTGAACGGGGCCCAGCTCTACTGGCCCCTGCCGAATGCCTACTACGTCGAGGGCTACGGCCTCGATCAGTTTGCCGCCGGTCACTGGGGCCTGCGCCCCGTCCACCGCAACCGCATCGGCCTGCTGCTAGATCAGGGTATTGAAGCTGAGCTGAGGCAAAGACATCTACAGGCGGCAGACGCTACCCGCGCCACCCTAGGCCTGGATTTGACGCCCTATGCCGTCACCGATCGCCCGCTAGAAGTGACCCTCAAAACCGCTGCCTCCGGAGCCACCTGGGGCACCATTCGCCATCCCGATAGCCTGCTGCGGGCGGCGGAGAAGCTGATCGATGCCGGGGCAGAGGCGATCGCGACGATTGTCCGCTTTCCCGATGACGAGGGCAGCGACGCATTAGAACAGTACCGCCAGGGCAGCGGCGTCGATCCCCTGGCGGGGGCAGAAGCAGTAATCAGTCATCTGGTGGTGCGCACCTTTCAGGTGCCCTGCGCCCATGCTCCAGCCCTGGAACCGCTGCCCTTAGACCCCACGATTTCGCCCAAAACCGCAGCCGAAGAGATTGGCTACACCTTCTTAC
>PYEQ01000575.1 GCA_003017785.1 filamentous cyanobacterium CCP5
GCCCCGCCATAGATGGTATCGTTACCCCCTGCAGTGCTGATCAGGTTGTTCCCGGCGGTACCCGTAATCTTGTCATTGCCGTTGCCGGTGTAGACGTTTTCAAAGTTGATGGCAGTTTCACCGGCGAAGTTGGTCTTGCCCGTCACCATGTTCAGCTCATAGGTGCTGTTCCAGAAGCGCACATCGAGGGTGTCGATGCCGGAACCGCCGTCCATGTAGTCGAGCCCGAATCCACCATCGATGAAGTCGTTGCCCGATTGGCCGTAGATGCGGTCATTGCCTGAGCCGCCTTCTAGTCGGTCGTTGCCAGCCCCGCCATAGATGATGTCGTTGCCGGCATTGCCGTGGATGGAGTTGTTGAGGGCGTTGCCATAGATGACGTCATTGCCGGAACCACCCTTGGCATTTTCAATCTTGGCTTTGAAGGCGATCGCCAGGTTATTCGTCGCATTGCCCCCCTGGTAGGAGCCAATCGAGCTGTAGCCGCCCTCATTTAGATTGATAATGGCTCGACGGGTCTGATTGGAGGCGTCAATCGTATCGATGCCGCCACCATCCCAGATAGCTTCAACGAAGGTGGCGTTGTTGCCCCACTTGTAGGTGTTATTGCCAGAATTGTGGCTCCAGTTGGTGCCATACAGATACTGAGCAGTCGCGATGTCATACAGCATCGGCGTTACCGGATAGGCATTCTTCATAACCGGATGCCGGTTATAAGACATCACCGTGTACTGATAGCTGTCGGTTGAACTTGGCAGTTTAGTCCCATCATGGGAGTGTTCTAAGCCAATCGCATGGCCAATCTCATGCAGAGTCCGCTGAAATCCCTTGGTGCCGAAGCTCAGGTTGGAGTTAGCGCTAGAGCTGGTGTTAAACCAGGTATCACCGCCTTTATTACCCCCCGGATAGTAGGCCCAAGCCCCTACGTTTGAAGGCAGCTTGGCAGCGGCGAAAGTCATTTTACCGACTGATTCAAAAGTGCCCAGTTTGAAGTGAGGCACCTCTTTGAAGGTTATATTGGCTACCTCGCTCCACTTGGCCAGAGCGTTGCGAACTCCGGTTCGTTGGGACGCAGTTAATGCTTGAAAGCCGTTTCGTTCTGAACTACCACTGCTGTAATAGCCCGGAACACTCTTGAGAAAGCTATAGGTTACGGTTGTGGCAGTTCCTAATGCCTTGCCTGCGTTCCATCGAGGATTGCCGGAAGGCAGTAATGCTTTGATATAGCTAGCAACCATGATACTTTTGCTCCTTGATATTGGATTCTTTGATTGGGGATTAAGGCCCAGAAGTCCTATGTGAGTGCCATCCGTTGGGCTCTACAGACCTGTCAGGAGCAAGGCTGGTTTTTCTGCAGATGTAATCAAGAAAACGAATCTTGTCTATGATCAGAGCATTGAACAAAAACGATAAAACGACCGGTGTTAAAGCATTTCCAGGAAAAATTTTTCTCCAAAAAAACATTTAAAAAGGTTTGCAATGCCAAATCTCAGCTCGGCATCTGTTGTTTTCCCATAGGCCAATCCCTACTGCTAGCTTTGGACCAGGGTTAGTCACAGGTTTTGTCACCAGGCATCCTGAGCTGATGAAAAGCGGTGTGTAATGATTAACTTCTCCTGTACAGTCGCGAACCAACCTCTCTGGAGTCGCGATCGCATCTGAGATAATTTCTTCAACTCTGCATAACGCAGCTTCAAATCGCTGATAAGTCTGTAGGCAATGTAAACCCAAGCTCCCTAAGGAGGATATGCCCACCTTGACGAGCGAAATCCAGCATCAGGTTAGGACTCTGATTACTGAAGCCTGCCGCTACCCGGCAGGTCATCCTGAACGGCAAAAACGCTTAACGAAAATCATCCGTCTAATCTCGGATCGTCTTTGGAAAGCCTCTGTTGCCTACTATCAGGACGCCCTGCAGCAGACTTGGATTTACTTTTGCCAAAACCTCTGCGAGGGAAAAACCGGTCGCGTCTACGACCCCGACAAAGCCAATGTCGTTACCTGGCTAAATGCCTATCTAAAACGACGACTACAAGATGGCTTTATTGATGTCCAGACGCAAAAAAAGACCCGGGCCAGCCCTCTGCCCGCGGCGGATGTCGAGGCGGCTGATCTCGATCCCATTAGCCGATTACCGGCTAGGCCCGATATTCCGCCGCTTTTAGAGGAGGTGAAAGCCTGGGCTGAGGGCCCAGAGGAGCCCAGACTGACAGACAACCACATCACCGGTCATCCCCACATCACCTGCCAGCAGTTGATTTTACGCCGCTTACCGCCAGAATCCCCCTGGAAGGAACTGGCGGCGGAATGGGGGGTATCGGTAGGCACCTTGAGTAGCTTCTATCAGCGTCAGTGCCTGCCCCTACTGCGGGAGTTTGGTCAGTCCCGAGGCTATTTGTAAGTCAAGCGAGGATCCCGGATTATGGTCAGTCGATTTGTCCAAGAAAATGATGGTTTAGCCGTACCGCTGCCCATTACCCAGGCGGCTCATACCACGGCCAGTCGGTTCGCTCAGGCTCAAATCGACTCAGCCAAGGCCGCGACTGTTCGCCTTAACACCCTCGCCGTTGAAGCCGTCAACAGCTACTGCCAGATGATGGGCATTCCCGCGGATCTAGCGGGCAGTGACAGTTGGAATCCGCTGCTGCAGACCGTTTCGAACGTTGCCGATCTGGTACTGCCAGGGATTGGTCGGTTAGAGTGTCGACCTGTGCAGCCCGATCAAACAGCCTGCTATGTTCCGCCTGAGGTCTGGGATCTGCGGGTGGGCTACGTGGTGGTGGCGATCGATGAAGCTGCGTCAACGGCGAGGCTGCTGGGGTTTGTCCCCGCGATCGCCACGGAAGAACTCCCCCTAGCCCAGCTCCAGCCGATGGAAACCTGTCTGGATCATCTCTATGCCCTCCAACAGCAATCGGATTTAAATTTCTCTAGCAGTCTTAACTTGGCCGCTGAAAATCTATCCGCCGCCGCCGTTAATTTACGACAGTGGCTCAGCGCCTCCTTTGAAGCGGGTTGGCTGGCCGTTGACGACTTGCTTGCCCCCGGCGGGCTGAGCCCAGCCATGGACTTTCGAGGGGTGCTGGAAAATCCGGTGGAAGCTCCGACTATGGCCGGTGAGGCCAATACCATTACTGTGCGGCGGGCAAAACTCGTACATTTAGTCTTGCCCGTAGTCACCCAGCAGGTGGTGCTCGTCGTGGAAATGCAAACGACGGCCTTGCAGCCCTCTGAGATTGGGGTGCGGGTCTATCCGGCCAGTGGTAAGCCCTATCTGCCGGCCGATCTGGAGTTAGCGATCTTAGAACCGGGCGGTGAGGTGTTTCTGCAAGCCCAGTCAAGGCAGGCAGACAGC
>PYEQ01000576.1 GCA_003017785.1 filamentous cyanobacterium CCP5
CCCCTCGCTCTCCCCCGCGGCCCTCGCGCGCCTTTCCGGTCAATTTGCGCCTCAGCAGCCCAGCCCCCAGGCCACTGGCGACAGCGAGCCCCAGCTTAGCCCAGCCGAAAAGCTAAACGCGCTACGGGCTGCGGGCGATAGTCGCCCTCGACCTGGTGCAGTAGCTTAGTCGGGAATCTCCAGAAAATCGCCGCTGCTGCTGCGATCGCCCCCACCGCCAGCGTAGACAGATGTCGTGGTTAAGCTGGCATGCCCCAGCTGGTGCCTCACCGCCTGTAGGTCGCAGCCCGCTGCGATCGCCGCGCTGGCATGGCCGTGCCTCAGACCGTGGGGCATCGCGTGAATGCCGTTAGCGGCCCCCGCATCGTGAATAATTTGCCACGCGGCCCGGCGGTCGATACCAAAAATCTTTGCACCAGGCCCAGCAGCCCTAGCGGCCTCTAGCAACTCAGGCCAGACTGAATCTGGGCAGCTCACCACGCGCTCGCGGTTGCCCTTGCCCACTACCCTGACTTTCTGGCCGTCTCGCAAGTCAGAGAACCCGAGGCGGCAAACTTCGCTAACCCTCGCCCCTAGACCGAATAGGGTTCTGGCCAGCAGGCGATCGCGGCCTGGCCGACAATTGCCGACAATGATGGCTACCTGCTCGGGGCTAAGGTAGCGCCCTGAATCCCTGGCAGGCACCTTGGGCGATCGCAGGCGGGCGGCGGGGGTGCTGCTGAGCAGCTCCTCCTCCCAAGCCCATCGATAGAAGCTTTTTGCCGCTGCCAGCTTCCGCTGAGTCGTGGCGGGCTTCAGGCCCTTAGCCTCAAGGGCAGCTGACCAGCTCTTCAAGTCTGCTAGGCTGGCCCCGAGCAGCGACAGCGGCGCAAGGTGCGCGGCCAGCTGCCCCAGGTCGACGCGGTAGGCATCGGCGGTCAGGTCGGTAAGGCCCTCTAAAAAGCGTTCGGCCTCGGGGGGTAGCGTCATAAGTACTACTTCTGAGTGTCGCAGGGAAGATTCCCACCCCTCAAAGCCTCACAGGCCAAAGGCTTTAGGGCTTGCGCACCCTGCGACATTAATGTCGCACCCTCCCGAGGCTCAAGTACGCCACACCGCTTATTCCGCCGTTGCCATTCCGCCCCCGCCCTGCTTTTCACCCCAATGTCGCAGCCCTGAGCAGGGTGCGACATGAGCGGCACACTTATGTCGGGGTTGCGGATATCACACGTGGGCACGTGAATCAGTATCCACGTGCTTTAAGCCAATCCTCAACAGCCTCTCTAACGATGGTGGTCATGGGCTGGTCAGTCTCGAACCCGGCCCGCTTGAGGCGCTTGTACTGCTCTGTGGTGAAGTCTGCACTAAGCCTATGCGGGAATGCCTTCCCCTTGCCCCCGTCCTCACCTTTGGCGGCCACCGGCGGCGCGGGCGCTGTCTTAGGCTGGGTCGATTCTGGGTCAGTGCCCAGCTGCTCTAGGAACCCCTCTACAGCCTCTGGCTTAGGTGCTGGTTTGCGGGTGATGCGCGATCGCTTCTCTACCACTGCTCTACCCCCATCAGCTTCAAAACGTCATTAGCCAGTGCCCTAAAATCCCGTGCAGCTGCACCGCTGGGTTCTACCTCAAACACGGTATGCCCCCCGCTGGATTCTGCGATCGCAACCCGCTGGGCAATAGTCGTAGGTAGCACTGGGAAAGGGTAATCCTCCAGAGCATCGAGGATGTCACGGGCGATGACTGTGCGCCCGATGGCCCGGTTCACAACGAAGGCGGCTACCAGGTCTGGCTTAATGCCCTGCACCTGCTCCACCATGGCCACGGTTTCAGCTGCGGCCCAAACGTCGTAGCTAGAGGGCTGTACCGGAATCAGCACCAGGTCACTGCTCACGATGGCAGAGCCGGTTAACTTGCTGGTGCGTGGCGGGGTGTCAATCAGGCAGTGGTCATAGCTCGCGGCCAGGTCGGGCAGCTCGCGGTGCAGGGTGTCCCTAGCCACAGCCACAACCGAGAATGGTGGTTTCTCTTCACGGGCACTTGCCCACGTGCTCGCTGAAGCTTGGGGGTCGGCATCGACCAACAACACGCGGCGGCCAGCGATGGCGATCGCATGGGCAAGATGCACCGATAGCGATGTCTTACCGCTGCCCCCTTTGAGTGAGGCGATAGTAATTATCATGGGTACTGATTCACGTGCTCAAGTGAATGTTAAGCCTTGGGGTTATACCTGGGGCTTTTCACGTGTTCAAGTGTTCACGCCCTCACTTGGATACGTGTTCACTTGAGCACGTATCCAAGTGAGGCTCAATCAACCATGCTCGCCCGGCAGCTGTTACCCTGGCCCTCATGCCCCAGTGCGATCGCAGCTAGCAGCGTCCCATGGTGAGACTCAGCAGCAGTCAAAGGGATAAGCAAAAATACCTTGTGCCAGTTGCCAAAAATCCTGGCCTAAATTTTGGACTTTTCGACCTGGATCGAGGTGTGTGACAGTTGCCGGAAAGCCTGATTCTGCCGTAGTTGGTTTAGTCCACCTTGAAAACGACTGCATTGCTTACAGGTCAAGGCTTTTAAGCGTTTTTAGTCCATTGAATAGTTGCCTACCGAGCAGCTAGCCAGGCGGTGGACTAGGGTAAAGCGCTGTCTCAAGGTTGTCTCACCGCCCCGTCTGGAGCTCCAGACAAAATGCCCCGCGTAGCAGTTTGTCCATCTGCCAGCGGCGGGGCGGTGAGTGTTGTTGAGCAACACGAGATGCCTCTATTGTGCCCTCGCCCTAGCTAGGAACCCTCCCCCCACAATGCCGGGGGTTTGTGGTGACCGAGACAACAGAGCTAATCGTAAAAATCAGCGGCTCCGGCGTGGGGCAAACCGTGCGCGATGTGCTCGGGGTGCAGAAGGCGATCGCGCAGCTGGGGAAGGACGCGAAGGACACGAACGCCCTGGCCCGTGAGCTAGGCAAAGCGTTTAACCTGCCCGACGACCAGGTGCGCGACCTTGCCCAGGCGTTGGGGCAGGCGAAGAGAGAGGCGGCTGATCTGGCCACTACGGGCAAGGGCCTGAATAGTATTCTTCAGGGCGTCTTTCAGGGTGTCGGCCAGCAGCTCACTCAGGTCGGCTTTCAGGCCCTAAACGCCACCCTGTCCACGGTGGGCAACACCATCAAATCGGCGATCGGTGAGTTTGAGCGCTTTGAGCTGGCGCTGGTCAGCTTCGACGCCAAGAGCACCGCCAGCCAGGAGCAAATCAAGCGCATCGGCGACCAGGCCAAAGAGCTGGCCGCTGTCACCAGCCAAAGCCCTGCGGGCGTAGCCGAGCTGGCCACTGCCCTGCTGACGCTGGGGGCTACCGCCGACGAGGTTGAAGACAACCTGCGGGG
>PYEQ01000577.1 GCA_003017785.1 filamentous cyanobacterium CCP5
GGGCAATAGGGAACGAGTAATAATTTCTATTCCCTACTCCCTATTCCCTGTTCTACCAAAGCTGAATCGGGGTCAGGCTGATGCGGCCAGAAAAGCATACCTCTACGTCGGAGTCGGGGTCACGCTGGCGATCGCCATATTTACCGACGTAGCGAAACTGGTTGTTTTCGACAACGTATTCGGTGGGCAGGGGCTGGGTGCAGCAGGCGCAAATCACCATTTCCGGGTCGGGATCGTCGGCGCTCAGGTGGGGCAGATTGACGTTCCAAAACTGACCGGGTTTGGGCGGGTTGGCCATCAGCTTGTTGAGCACCTTGGCTGCTAGACGGGTGGCCACCTGCCAGTCAATCACCCGCCCTCGATCAACGTAGTGGGAGATAGCAATGCCCGGTATCCGCATCAACGCGGCTTCCCGCACGGCGGCCACGGTCCCAGACACGTAGATATCGGCTCCCATGTTGCCCCCGGCGTTAATGCCGGAGATTACCCACTGGGCGTCGGGGTAAAGGTGGCTGAGGGCTACACGGGTACAGTCGGCGGGGGTGCCACCGATGGCATAGGCGCGTTCAGCCCTGGCTTCAATGGCAATAGGGCCGCCCCGGTTGATCTGGTGGCTACATCCAGAGAGGGGGCGATCGGGGGCGACGATAGCGCTAGAACCTTGAGGCAAGGCTTTCTGCAAAGCAGCAATGCCGGGGGCATCGATACCGTCGTCGTTGGTCAACACAATGGTCATGGGGCGATGTATCCGGTCAGCAGAAGGATTAGGCGAATTCTCGGATTGCAAAGATTTGATGAAGCTCTAGATTGACAGTATCTCGGCGGATCAGGGAATTCATCGTAGGGTTTTGCAGCTACCGAAATCGCTGCTGTACCAAGTCCGGCTCGAGAACCGTAGTTTCTCCTTAGACAAACTCCACCTCTGGACTTGGACAAGGTTTATTTTTTTGGAGGGCATTATGTTCTGGGAACTTTACCGGCAACATGCCAACGGTAAGGAAGAGGTGCTGAGAGTTTTTCGCGATCTGGAGGTTGCCCTCAACTGCGTAGATCGGATTTACCAGCAGGGTTATCCCATGCACATGGCCTATCTGGTGCGTCCAAGCTGCAACGTTTGATCGCCAAAACCGCAAACCGTAGGATGGGCAAAGCACAGCGTACCCATCAATAACGTGCCCATCAATAAATCGTGAACACAGAATGGGCACAGCGCAGCCCATCAAATTTAGAGAAGATGGGCACGGGCAGGTAGCCCTTTGCCCATCCTAAGGGTTTAGCATCGGGGAAAAAATTACACCGTGGTGATGTCTTTTTCTTTGTCGGCCAAGGCCTGATCCACCTGCTCAATATAGTGGTCGGTCAGCTTTTGGACGCCGTCCTGCATATCCCGGGACTCATCTTCTGAAATGTCGCCGTCCTTTTCCTGCTTCTTGACGAAGTCCATGCCTTCTCGGCGAATGTTGCGAATGGAGACCCGCCCCTCTTCGGCATACTTACCAGCCATCTTGACGAAGTCCTGACGGCGTTCGGTAGTCAGCGGAGGAATATTCAGGCGAATTACCTCACCGTTGTTGTTGGGGGTCAGCCCCACGTCCGACAGGGAAATCGCCTTCTCAATGGACTGCAAAGCGCTGCGATCATAGGGCTGAATCAGCAGCGTACTGGCGTCGGGGGTGCTAATGCCAGCAATGGACTTCAGGGGGGTTTGGGTGCCGTAGTAGTCCACCATGATTTTGTCGAGCAGCGAGGCGTTGGCGCGGCCGGTGCGAATGGTGTTGAATGCCCGCCGGGTGGCATCCACGGCTTTTTCCATCGCTTCTTGGACGTCTTTGATGCTATCTAACTTCACAGGACTCTCCCACTAACGTTCCAATCGATTCCCCCATCACGGCACGGTGAATGTTGCCCCGAACGGAGAGGTCGAACACCTTGATGGGGATGCTGTTATCTTTACACAAGGCGATCGCCGTGCTGTCCATCACCTTAAGGTCATGGGCCAGGACATGGCCATAGGTCAGACTCTCATAGCGTTTGGCCTGGGGATTTTTCTTGGGGTCACTGTCGTAGACCCCGTCCACCTGGGTAGCCTTAAACACCACTTCAGCGTTGATTTCGGCGGCCCTCAGGGCAGCGGTGGTATCGGTAGTAAAGAAAGGGTTGCCTGAGCCCGCCCCGAAAATCACCACCCGCTTTTTTTCTAAATGGCGAATGGCGCGGCGGCGAATATAGGGTTCGGCCACTTCCTGCATGGCGATCGCCGTTTGTACCCGGGTGGGTACTCCGTTGCGCTCTAGGGCGTCTTGCAGGGTCATGGCATTCATGACGGTGGCAATCATGCCGATATAGTCGCCAGTGGCCCGGTCCATGCCGGCGGCGGCCCCCTTGATGCCCCTAAAAATATTGCCACCGCCGACGACGATGGCAAGCTGGATACCGCTTTTGGCCACTTCGGCAATTTCTTCGGCAATGGTCTGGACGATGTCTGGGTCAATGCCGTAAGACAGATCTCCCATCAGCGCTTCGCCACTCAGTTTTAATAACACCCGCTGGTAGGCTTTATTCTGGCTCATACCGGTTCCCAATAAAAATTAAAAGTCCGCAAATTCCCACACCACTATACCGAGTTTCCCCCGGCTCCCATTCATGGCACGATGAACATCTGAGCTGACTGTGAACTTGGGGTAAAAATCTCCGCTCAGGGGCTTTTTCTGCCCTGAAATCGCTGCTGATTTCGAGTTTCCTGGCTGAAGACTGGCATGATTTTTCTCAACCAGACCGCCCTTTGGCCGCTGCCCCACTGGCTGCAAATTGCCGTGGTTTTAGCCTGGCTGGGGGTTGTTGGCGGCATTGCCGAGGGGCTGCGCCGGTGGGCCAACGCCGACAGCGAAATGACCCGCAAGGTTGTCCACATCGGCGCAGGCCATGTGATTGTGTTGGCCTGGTGGCTGCAAACGCCCCCCTGGATGGGTATTGCCGCGGGGATGTTGTTTGGGGCGATCGCCCTGATTTCCTATCAGCTGCCGGTGCTGCCGGGGATCAACAGCGTTGGCCGGTTTAGCCTGGGCACCTTCTTCTATGCCGTCAGCATCGGCGTCCTCACAGCGATATTCTGGCCACCGCACCTTTATGCCTTTGCGGCCTTGGGGGTCTTGATTATGACCTGGGGCGATGGTCTGGCGGCAATTGTGGGCCAAAACCTGGGCCGTCATGGCTACAAAATCGGTGATATCCAGAAAAGCTGGGAGGGTAGCCTGGCCATGTTCTTCGCCAGCGTGGTGGTGGGCTGGTTGGTGTTGGGGGTAAGCCAGGGCTTCAGCCTGCTGGGGCTGGGGCAGGCTGTGGTGG
>PYEQ01000578.1 GCA_003017785.1 filamentous cyanobacterium CCP5
TCAACCTCCAGGGCCGCTTAAAGGAGCCGAGTCTTCTCCATTGGGCTGGATCGGGGTGATCTCCAGAGACGGGGCCGGCTCGGGGGAGGGTTCGGCCATGGGCTGGTCAGCAGCAGGTGGGGCCGAACTAGCAGGAACAATATAGGTGGCCTCCACCTGCTCATTGGGATTGGGCAGGGCTACAAATCGGCCTTCTTCCACCAGATAGGTGACGGTCTCAGCCACCAGTCGGTTGCCCTCCTGGAGTACTACCACATCGCCGCTGAGCACAATCCGCTGCTCATTGCTGAAATATTGGGCCTGGGCCGCCGTCGCATAGATGGCCCGAGCCGGGTAGTCAATCTGCACGTTGCCTCGAGCGGTGACGACACCGGTCTGGGCGTTGGCTTCCTGGATGTCCGATCGCAGGGTAATGGTGCCGCCGTCCTGGGCGGTTGCCCGGGGCATCCCCGTAGCCAGCCCTGCCAGCAGTAGGGACGCCGCCAGGCCTATGGTCCTACCCGCTGACTTGACTTTGAGCTGTTGCCTATATGCCCCCATGCTTGGGCTGCTCCTTAACTAGTGGAAAAGAATTCGCAAACCTTGAATGACTGTCAACCCAAACGAGTACCCCCGATCAAATGCCCACATTGCTCGAAGATAGCAGCTTGGGGGGGATGCCAGCGCAGCCGCCTAGACCCTAATCGCCGGCTTGTCGGCTGCATTCAGGTCTGCTAGTGACTACATCCATGCGGCTCGAACCAGGCCGCTAGAACGAGCTGATGACCGATGGACTCGGCACCTGGGAGTTAACTTTTATTGCGGATTCAACCCATTTTTCTGACCTCAGGCACACTCAGGGCAAATCGAAGCCTCAGGTAGTCGGCAAGGGAGTATCTGGGTCTATGTGGATCCTGGGGATGGTGGGAAACGTCCCCGGGTTGGGAGCGGCCGATGGGGCTGCTTCCCCATTTCCACGGTGGATTTGGTCAAAGGCGATCGCCGCTTCCTGTACTCGCTCAGGGCCAAGGCTCTGAATCGTCGACAGCCAGTCTAAGGCCTGATCAATCAGCTGACTGACATGAACCTGGCGGTAGCTCGGTTCATATCCGTAGAGACGGTTAATCCCTTCCCCAAGCAGGGTGACGGCTCCCCGCCAGTTTTGGTTGCCTAGGTGGTGCAGCCCCACTGCGATTTGCAGAATGCCTTGATAAAAAGGTTTTTCAGTCATGGAGGCCACCATCCAGATGGCTTCTAGGGTGTCGTGGCAGTGGTAGTACTGCCCGGTGTTGAACTGCTCAATGCCCCGCCGCAGTTCAGCCTCAGCAAGCTGCGGGTCAAGATCGCCCATGGGAAAGAACTGTCATAGACAACAGGCTGAATTCTAGAGCAGAGATGATATTCTCCTCGATGAGTGTGTGAAGGAGTGTAAACAAGATGGTGAGTTCTTCTGTCAAGGTGATCGCTGATCCCGGCCGCCGCCTAACCCTTCGCGGTCCGACTGGCCTGGGCTGGGGGACGATCTCCTTGCCCGCCTCCCCCCTGTTTGGTACCGATGGCATCCGCGGCCGAGCCGGGGATTTGCTCAGCGCCCCCCTGGCCATGCAGATTGGCTACTGGGCCGCTCAAGTGTGGCGATCCCAGGGCAGCACTGGCCCGGTGATTGTCGGTCAAGACTCCCGTACCTCTAGCCACATGCTCGCCTCAGCCCTCTCCGCCGGACTCACCTCCGCAGGCTTAGACGTTTGGAATTTGGGTTTGTGTCCGACGGCTACGGTGGCCTATTTGAGCGAAGCCTGCGGTGCCAGCGGCGGCGTGATGATTTCTGCTAGCCACAACCCGCCGGAAGACAACGGCATCAAGTTTTTTGGCGCAGATGGCACCAAGCTCAACAGTGGAGTGCAGCAGCAAATCGAGGCTGGCCTGCGGCAGGAAAACAGCCTAGCTCCCCAGCAACACATGTCCTGGGGCCAGTGTTTTTATCGGCCGGAACTGGTCGATCGCTACATCGATTTTCTTCAGCGGCCCCTCCAGGCCCGGCTCGACCTCTCCGGCAGCAAAATCGTGCTGGACATGGCCTGGGGATCCGCGACTCGCCTGGCAGAGGCGGTGTTCCGCCGTACGGGGGCTGAGGTAATCGGCCTGCACGGACTACCCGATGGCGATCGCATCAACGTCAACTGCGGCTCGACCCATCTGGGACCACTCCAGACAGCCATTCAAGACCATGGGGCCGACATTGGCTTCGCCTTTGACGGCGATGCCGATCGGGTGATTGCCATGGATGCCACTGGCCGCACCGTCGATGGCGACTATATTCTTTATTTCTGGGGTAAGCACCTGCAGGAGCAACAGCAGCTACCCGAAAACACCATTGTCTCCACGGTGATGGCCAACCTGGGCTTCGAGCGGGCCTGGCAGTCCCTCGGCGGTTCCCTGATCCGCACCAAAGTCGGCGATCAGTACGTCCATGCCGAAATGGTGCAGCGGGGGGCAAAGCTAGGGGGCGAACAGTCCGGCCACATTCTCTGCCATCACTACAGCATGACCGGCGACGGTATCCTCACGGCCCTGCACCTAGCGGCCATGGTGAAAGAACTCGGCGGTTCCCTCTCAGATTTGGTTGACCAAAGCTTCCATACTTATCCCCAGAAGCTGCAAAACGTGCGGGTCGAAGACCGGGAGCGGCGACTCAACTGGCAGGAGAGTGATGCCGTGCAGGTGGCGATCGCCACCGCCGAACAGGCCATGGGGGCTGATGGTCGAGTCCTGGTGCGGCCCTCCGGTACCGAGCCCGTGATTCGGGTAATGGTAGAGGCCAGCGATCGTACCGCCGTTGATCACTGGACGGCCTATATTTCTGGCGTCGTGTCCCAGGCGTTGGCCAGCTAAATGAAGAACCCCCTTGAGGGGAGCTAGATGCAGAGCATCTAGCTCCCCTCGAAGCATTACAATATCCACCATGACTGGTGAACTCGAGTATTCTTTACCTCCTGCCGTGCGCCGGATTTCCGGGGCGTTTCGCCGTTTTGGCTGGATTAGCTTCTGGGTTCAGGTGGTGCTGGCGGTGATTTCTAGCGGGCTGCTGCTGTTTGCGACGGTTAGCTTTAGCAGCCGCCCGGAAGAAAGCAGCAACCCAGGAGCCGCTGCCGGACTATTTTTGGCCAGCATTGGCCTGGTGGCGGTTTACATCAGCGCTTTTTGGGCCTTTCGCTATTCGCGCATCGGTCGCCGCCTGCGGGGCCGGGATGCTAGCAAGCGACCTACCCCAAAGGATGCTATTCAGGCTTTGCGGATTGGTTTGATTATCAGCATGGCGGGGATGCTGGTTACCCTGCTGGGGGGAGAAGCACTGGTG
>PYEQ01000579.1 GCA_003017785.1 filamentous cyanobacterium CCP5
CGCTTGGGCTTTTGAGCCAGAGCGTAGCCAGAGCCAGACTTTAGAGCAGACCTCTAAGGAACCTGCCGCCGACCCTGTCGACTTGCAGCGGCAGATTGATGAGTTGCTGGCCCAAGACCCAGACTCGCCGCTTTTGGGTAGCTTGTACAACGACCTGGGCAAGGCCCTTGAAAACGAAATTCGCTATAGCGAAGCTGAGATGGCCTATCGCAATGCCCTCTATTACCAAGAACAGCAGTTAGGGGGTAACCACGTTGATGTAACCGACAGCTTAAATAGACTGGGTATTTTGTACTACTTAATGGGGCGTTATGGCGAAGCAGAGCCTCTCTACAAAAGAGCGATTGCAATTGATGAACAGCAATTGGGAGCCGACCATCCTTATGTGGCCAAGAGTCTGAACAATCTGGCGGCGCTGTACTACTTGATGGGGCACTATAGCGAAGCAGAACCTCTCTACGAAAGGGCTCTTGCTATTGATGAACGAGTCTACGGGAAAGACCATCCCGAAGTTGCTATGGTAGTGGATTAACGTAAAGGATAGAGAGAAATAAGGCATCGCCGTCGCATTCCTAAATTCCGAGGGAGTAGGACTCATGACAATCGAGATGACCTGTCCAACCTGTGGGTCTCACGACATCTCCAAGAACGGCACCACCAGGCGCGGTAAGCAAAACTACAAGTGCCGAGACTGCAACCGCCAATTCGTCGAGGATCCGCAGTGGAAGCCAAACGATAAAGACACTCGGTCTTTGGTCAATCTGCTGCTGTTAGAGAAGATTTCGTTAGCTGGCATCGCTAGAGCCACCGGGGTCTCTGATAGTTGGCTACAAGGCCATGTCAACGCTAGCTACGAGGCCGTGCCAAAAGGGACAGACGTTATCCCTAAGCCTAAAGGCAAGCTGAAGGTGCAGATGGATGAACTCTGGTCATTTGTCGATAACAAAGGCAACAAACAGTGGGTCTGGCTGGCAATCGATGCCGACACCCGAGAAATCATCGGCTGTCATATCGGCGACCGTTCCAGGGAATCGGCGATTGCCCTATGGCAGTCCATCCCTGGGGTATACCGACAATGTGCCCAGGTCTACACCGATTATTGGGAGGCTTACGTCACCGTGATTCCGAGCAAACGGCATGTTGCTGTCGGCAAAGACAGCGGCTTGACGAGCTACATCGAAAGACTGAACAACACCCTGAGGCAGCGGATATCTCGATTGGTGAGGAAGACGCTGTCCTTCTCAAAAAAGCTAGAGAATCACATCGGTGCGATCTGGATGTTCATTCATGACTACAATCGCCAAGTCAGAAAGAAGTTGGCAGAAAGGGAAGAGTCCATCTTTTTCTCTGTCCTTTACTAAAATGCACTACCAACGATTTTATTAGGGTAGCCCGCAGCACCTTGCCCAAAACCTGCCCAGGCATTGTGATTATGGCCGACAATCTAGATCGGATTGTGGAAATTCAGCGGGAGGGACAACCCAGCAACTATGACGAAATCTACCTCAACCGCAGCGAAATTTTGCGTGGGTTAGATTGTCATGTAATCTACACGGTGCCGATCTCGATGGTGTATTCCGAACGGGCTACCCGGCTGGAGGACAACTACGACAAGCCCGACGTGTTGCCTATGGTGATGATGCGCTATCCCGATGGCACCCCCAACCCAGAAGGACTAACTAATACCAATAAAAAATGAAGATGCGCATAATTCAGGCTACTTTGTGGAATGCGGTTTGAAGTAGGGCATCGAGAATAAAATCAAAAGAGGTGAGGGATTGCACGTCCTCTGACCTCAACTGGGCTAGCGCCTGATCAACCCGCTGCTTTAAGGCGTCCAGGGAAGGGAAGTTCTCCCCCTTCCAGGTGGCTTTGAGATGCTGCCAAAAGCGCTCAATCGGATTAAGTTCAGGAGAATGGGGCGGTTGAAACAGGGGGATGATGTTTTCTGGCCATTGGATTGCCTTGGCCCGATGGGCTGGAGCTCGGTCGAGCTGCATCACCGCCACCGTGTCGCCGAGGGCTTTGGAGAGGTCATCGAGAAACTGCTGAAAATTCACCTGATTGAGGTGGGCATAGGTCTGACTCCAGTGCCACCCGCTCAACGGTTCTACAACCCCGTAGAGCCAGAACGCCTCTCGCGGCCAGTCTACTTTGGCCATCGGTTTGACCCCTTTGGCGGTGATCACCCGCGTTGTCTCGGTCTTGCGGCCAATGCGACTCTCATCCTGGGCTAGATAGCGCACCGACGGCAGGTTGAGAATCGCTTGGAGTTCCATTAAGGCGAGGCTGAGGTTTTTTTAAAAGTCGCTATTGCCTCAGGAGCCTGCTTGAGGCTCCGAGGGCGAGGCACTTTGAGTTTGGCCTGAAGCTTATTGCGCACGAACTGCCGCACCGTTTCGTATTCCAAGGTTAAGCCGCACTCCTGCTCCAACCAGTCCACAATGGCCCCATAGCTGCGAAACCCTTCCTCCGACGCTAAGCGTTGCTTCAACTTCTCCAAGGTCTCCCCTCGGATCTGAGGCGTTGCACCGGGCGCTTTTCGCTCTTCCAACAGCGCTGTTAAGCCACCCTGGCGATACAACGCCAGCCAACGGGTAATCGTGGCCGGACTGCGACCTAACCGCTCGCTGATCTCCTGGCGGTAGCGGATTTGTCCGCTCTTGATCCACCACAGCATTTGCAACCGTTCCTTGCGAAAACCCGTTTTCGCCTGCTTCAAGCTTTTCTCTAGAAAGGCCTCGGGTTCTGAAATTTCAATGACAAAAGGGCGTGCCATCGCTGCTTCAGCATCTATACACCACCCTCCATTATGCTCAACATCATACTGGATTGGTATAACCTATAACACTTCCGGAAAGCCCCTTTCCGAGGCAGAAGCAGTCCGCATGGAGGATTTGAGAACGCAAGTGTTTGGGGCTTTGAAAAGAGCACAGGGCAAGGATGATGACGCTTCAATTCGCCAAGTGATTAAGCCATTAATAAATCAGTTTTCCGAATCTTCAGAAGCCTACCGATTTATCAATTTTATTCTGAATGGTGCGATCGAACAGGAGTATTCGGGAAGCGTTGAAAGGCTCTCCGCACACTGGTATGACAGTGATCAAGAATTTGATGGCGATGATGTTCTATTCGCTCAAGGATTTAGAGTTATCCCAGAGTTGCTAGCACAGGGGTTACAGATTGAACTAGGTCAGGTGGTGAAAGAAATTCAATGGCAGCGATCGCCCGTTCGAGTGATTACCCAAAAGACCGAGTTCATTGCCGATCATGTTGTAGTGACTCTGCCCCTTGGGATTTTACAGGCTAAAAGTGTGCGTTTCTCTCC
>PYEQ01000580.1 GCA_003017785.1 filamentous cyanobacterium CCP5
CAACGATGCGACCCTGGACGAACTGCGGGACCGTCTAGCCGCTGAAACCTCGATTTTGATGAGTCGGTCGTCGATGGGACGGATTGTGCAGAAGCTTGAGTTGACTCGTAAAAAAAAACGCTGTATGCGACCGAGGCTGCGAGCGCACGGGTGCGACAAGCCCGAGTCAAGTATTGGCAAGAGATCCGAGACATCGCCGCAGAAAACTTAGTGTTTATGGATGAGGCTGGGGTTAACTTAGCGATGATTCGATTGTATGCTCGTGCCCTCAAGGGTCAGCGTGCCGTTGGGGAGCGTCCGGCTAAGCGGGGGCAAAATGTGTCGCTGGTCAACGCGTTAAGTATGCGAGGCCCCCTTGCCCCGCTAACGATTCTCGGCTCGATGGATAGCATGACCTTTGAGGCTTATATCGTCCGTCGAGTGGCACCCAACCTTTGGCCTGGGGCAGTGCTTGTCGTCGATAATAGTCCGACACATAAAGCGACGGAGGAGGTGATTACGGCGCTTGAAGCAGTGGGTGCGCGACTCATGTTTCTGCCGCCTTATTCGCCGGACTTCTCGCCCATTGAACCGTTTTGGTCAAAGGTCAAGACCATCTTAGATTCAGTTGGCGCACGGACTTATCAAGCCCTAAAAGAAGCGATTGAATCTGCTTATTCTCAAGTCACTTTAAAAGATATTCGCAGCTGGTTCACAAATGACTGTTACTGTACCTCATCCGAATGAGAACCGCTATAGACCGATTCAAAATCTGGTCTAGTGTCTGTTTCTCATTCTCCTTTAACTCAGCACCATTTCTCAAGAGGATAAATTTACTACCCCGGTCAAAAACACCCACTTGCCTGCGAACCTTATTTAGCTCCTTATTCGCGGCTTGCATCACATGAAATCGGTCAATCACAAGGGTGGCGTTGGGAAACACTTTTTCGACAACTTTGGGGAAGCCACCCCACATGTCAACGCTCACTTCCACAATCTGCTCACGAACCTCTATCGGTTGCTGCTCCAGCGCTTCAATGATGTCCAACTGCTGATGACTGTCAATCACCTCCAAGAGTCGTCCAGCCTCAAGGTCTCCGACAACGGTGGCAAAGTTTCGCTGTCCTTTCCGGTGACTGACTTCATCAATTGCGATTCGTTTCGCTCCAGCCCAACTCTCTTTTTTTTGAATTCGTATTGATGATTAAAGATACCTTCAACACGGTCATAGGTTAAGCCTTCCATGCGACTAACCTGCTCAATGGTCGTCAATTGTACTTGCTGATAGATATACTCTTCGTATCGACAAGTGTACTGCCGCCCTTTGTCTACATACGGGAGGGATTCCGTAAAGTACCGCTGACAAGCACGACAATAAAACTGTCGTCGCGGAATCTTTAAGTGAGTAGCTTGACCAAAAATGGATAAATCGCGCAATAATACGGGCCGACTTTGGTGCAGTTCTTCAGTCGAATGTCCACAATTAGGGCAATCCGCTGCATCATTAAGTAATCGCAATGTCAGAAATATCTCTCCAGCCTCCTGAATGCACTGCTCGACGGTTGCATTAGGAAAATTAAGCAGCGTATCTAGGTGAAAGTCCATGATGCCAACCCCCCTAAACGTAACTCATTATACAATTACCACCCTGGATCCGGAAGAGCCTGACTACTGCTACGAAACCGAAATGCAGCGTGCGGTGCAACGCCATTATGAAGGCACAGCTAGGGTAATTCCAATCATTCTGGAACCCTGTGGTTGGAAATATAGCGACTTCAGCCATCTCCAGGTGTTGCCTATGGATGGAAAACCTGTAACTAGTTGGAACAAACAGGCCGAAGCATTTTTCAATGTGGAAGAAGGTATTCGCCGCGTAGTGGATGTACTGAACGCTGAACCTCAGAAAGCCGCAGCGGCAAAGGCACGGGAAGCAGAACCCTTCCAGCGACAACAAGAACTAGAACTAGACCAACTAAAACAAGAACAACAAGCAGCGAAGCAGCAGGACAGCGATCAAGGATTGGAACAAGACGAGAAGCAGCAAGCAGCTCAGAAAACACCAAAAGCTGAGCCGAGCAACGAGGGCAGTATTCTTCAACAAGAATTGGACAACTCACAAGAATCAGCCTTAGCAGATGCTTCGACCCTTTTAGGTTCAGAACTAACGGGAAATACTGACGAACGTATTGAAGGGATAGAACAGATAAACCAAGATGAAGAAATACAATCATCAGAGGCGCTTACAGGCCGACGAAACACACTGCGGTGGCTCGTAGGTGGTTTAGGGTGGATTGTAGCTTTGGTATCCACAGCTAGCAGATTTCTTAGTCAATCAGCTTCAGAACCAATCCCTAACAAGGATAATCTCCTTACTGCTGAAAATAGCAACAGTGGTACGAGTGAAGAGAACAGTAGGCTCAAAATAGATAGTTCAGGGACTTCTCCTGACCAGAGAAGCCGCAATACTTCTAGTTTTGGGTGGCTAAATATGGCGGCTCTGGTATTAATACCATTACTGGTTTTTGGCCCGAAGAAGCTGCCTGAAGTTGGCCGCAGCTTAGGTAAGGCAATTAAAGGTTTTCAGGATGCTTCCCGAGAATTTGAGGAAGAGTTTAAGAAAGAAGCTGAACGGATTGAAAGTGAAAGCCGAGAAGATATAAGCTAGGTTGAATAGAGTGCGATCGCAGATCTCTTGTGGGTTGGGTTGAGGTCACGAAACCCAACGCCAGCGTAGTTTTGTTGGGTTTTGCTAGCGCCAACCCAACCTACAGCAGCTTAGCAACGGTGTACTTTACCTCATCGGGAACCGCTACAAACCACCTGGCTTCAACATCCGTAAAGGCTCAAAGAGCAGTTTCAAAAATGAATAGAAAATGAATCTGCGGCGGATTTCTTGATAGAAAGTCTGTGATTCTGCTGATGATTTGATGCCGAAATAGTGGTATTATGCTAGTCATTGAAGGGGAGTAGCTTTAGGCTTTTCAGCCTGATCACCTGAGTCAACATACTGGCGATGAGCCTGGTTCAGGTGGTGAATCCGCACTTTTTTAGATCAAAAAAGCGGCCATTCGCAAGCGAGACCTTCACTGAGTCCACAGCAGATGTGGGCTTGGTGGGGTCTTTTTAGGTGTCCATCATGCCCACTCAGTTTCTGTACCACTGGAGAGGAGCATGAACCCACTAACTGGCTTTACCGCTGGCCTACTGCTAATTACCCTATCTGAACTAGGGGATAAAACCTTTTTTATTGGGGTTATCTTAGCCACCCGTCACCCGCGTCGCTGGGTGTTTGCAGGGGTCACCGCCGCGCTGTTTGTGATGACCGTTTTGTCGGTGGCCATTGGTC
>PYEQ01000581.1 GCA_003017785.1 filamentous cyanobacterium CCP5
GTCATAGACGGGAGCAAAGAGCCAAGGTCGGTTTGTTCGGAGTCGCCTACGCGCAAGTCTAGGCTGGTGGTGTAGTGCAGCTGCCGGGCTTGCTGCCATTCAGCCAGTGACCAGCCGATGGTGGCCAGCAGCTGCTCAGATTCAGCTTGATTCGGCAGTCGTCCCTGCTGCTGAGAAAACTCTCGAAACAGTCCTTTGGCCTTGCTTTGTTTCTCTCGGATGTGGATGGGCAGGCGAATGGTGCTGCTCGACTGGGCCAGAGCGCGGGTCATGGCCTGAAGGAAGCCATCGCCAAGGGCAGCATGGCCACCAGCTGTCCTTACAGGCCACATGTCAAACGGGCAGCATTGGCCATTTCAAGCTGAGCTTCTTGGTAAATCTGGGCAGGGGATACTAGCGCCGGATGGTAGGCAAGCCGCTGGCAGGCCAGGGTTTGCCAGTTGCGCCAACCCATCTGGGGCCACACCTGCACCATGCCGTCTTTAGTGCCGCTCACCAGGGTTTGACCATCGGCGGTAAAGGCTACTGTCCACACGGCATCGTCGCTGCCTAGGGGTTGCCCCAAGGGGATACCCTCCCGACTCCATAGCCGCACGGTGCGATCCGCACTCCCACTCGCCACCATCTGCCCGTCGCGGCTTAAGGTGACTCCTAGCACCCAACCTCGATGACCTCTCAGCGGTAGCCCCAGAGGTTCCCCCTGGCGATTCCAGAGTTTTACGGTGCGATCGGCACTCCCGCTGGCAACCGTGTGGCCATCTTCGCTAACCGCGAGCGTCGTAATTCTCCCCCCATGGGCCGTAGCCACTTCAGCCAGCGGGGTCAGGCGTTCTTGCTGACGGTGCCAGAGATACAGACTCTTATCCGTACCACCACTGGCAATGGTTTCACCATCAGCACTGATGGCGATCGCATAAATGGGCCCCTGATGCTCCCCTAGGGTGTCCAGGAGTTCGCCGTCTCGACTCCACAGGCGAAGGGTCTGATCATCGCCGCCGCTGACGATCCAGGTGCCGTCGGCGCTAATGGCAACGGCTCGAACCGTTCCCTCATGGGCAGTCAAAGGCATCCCCAGGGGATTTCCCTGGGCGTCCCACAGTCGCACAGTGCCGTCAGAGCTGCCGCTGACCAGGGTGGCTCCATCGGCACTCGCAGCCACCGCAAAGACTTCGCCTCCATGGCCAGGAACCTGACGCAGGAGCTGATAGCGGCCCTGGTCATTCCGCTGCCAGAGGGTAAGCTGGCGATCGCCGCCGCCGCTAATTAAGTGGCGTCCATCCGCCGTGGCCGCCAGCGATCGCACCCAGCCTCCAGGGGACGACAGCTTGAACCGAGGCAGTCCTGTGGGCAATTGCCAGCGCCGAATGGTGCCGTCCAGGCTGCCGCTGACCAATGTGCGCTCTGCCTGATCCAGGACCAGGGCATACACCTCCAGTTCATGGCCGATCAGCGGCCAGCCCAAGGGTTGACCAGTGGTCAGCCAGGGCCAGATATTGCCGTCTGATCCACCGCTAAATCCCTGCTCGCCGTCTTCACTAAGGGTCAAGGTGCGCACCTCTCCCTGATGGCCCGCAAACGTGGCGCCTAAAAATTGGCCCTCTCGGTTCCAAAAGCGGACGGTCCCGTCTCGACTAGCACTAGCCCCTCGCTGACCATCGGCGCTGAGCGCGACCCCGTAGACCCAGTCACGATGCCCCCGCAGAGGCGCTCCAATCGGTCGTCCCTGGCTATCCCAAAGCCGCACGGTCCCGTCGGAGCTGCCGCTGGCAATGGTTTGAGCGTCATCGCTGATGGCCACCGCAAACAGCTCACCCTGGTGTCCGACTAAGGGTTCGCCGATGGGACTGCCGTCCCTATCCCAAAGCCGTACCAGCCGATCCACCCCACCGCTCACTAGCCGCTGGCTATCGGGCGTCATCGCTAGGGCCCTAACGCCGCCAGTATGGGCTGCGATCACCTCTCCCTGGGACTGGCCGGTTCCGCTCCACCGTCGCAGTTGACCATCGGCATCGCCGCTAACAATAGAGTCGCCATTGGCACTGGCGGCAACGGCGACGACGGCTTTTGCATGCCCCTGCAGGGGGTCGCCCATCGGATTTCCCTGGGCGTCCCATAGCCGCACGGTAAAATCATCACCACCGCTCACCAGGACCTGGCCATCGGCGCTCAACGCCAGCGATCGCACGGCCCCGCTATGCCCTATCATCCGATCCACCTCCGGGCTGCGCTGCAGGGCTTCCATCAAACTGGACTGGACAGCGGCAGGGGGATCTCCGGCTTCTTCAGCCTGATAGGCACCCACGGTTTGTAGCGCCAAGATCAAGCCATCGACAGGCTGGGTATCAAGCCATTTAGTGGCTCGACTGGCCTGCTCTAGCAGCTGGGTTTGAGAGCGTAGTTGTTCTGCCTGGCGATATTGATTCAGGGCAATGACCGTCGAGGTAGCCGTCATGGCTAAGCCCAGGGCTAGGCCACTGACCGTCAGCCGTTGTCGCCTTAAGGCTCGCCGACTGCTGTGGATATATTGCCGCTGCACGGGAGACGGCGGCGGATTTTGATCGGTTGCCTGCTCCAACCAGGTTTCGGCATGGGCTAAATCTTTCCCCCGCAGCAGAAAGCTCGGGTCGTTGCCATGGTTTCGCCATTCTAAAGCTCGAACCGTTAACCGGGTGTGGTCTCGTACATACTCTAAATCGAGGTTAAACGTGGCGACTAGGCGCTGAAAGGCTGCCTCAAAATCGTCATTCTGGCGAAAGGAGAGCCAGTTATGTTTGCTCAGCGCTAGATGAATGTCTGTCGTATCAAATCCGTCCCTCCAGACGATGGGAACAATCCGTTTATTGTTGGTAACCGCGTGATCAATCTCTCGATTGCAGACTCTCGATAGGACAGAATCAGGGCTGATAATAAATACAAACGCATCAGCAGCCTCGATCCCCCTTTCTATCTCCGCCCACCAGTCCGCTGACGGGGGAATATCCTGCCAGTCAATCCAGACGTCATACTTACTTTCCTCTAGGGCCTGGTGCAGTACCTTGACAAAGCCGCTGTCTTTGCGGGAATAGGAAATGAACACGTCGGCCATCGTGAGGGTTGCCAGTGCGATAGGGCAATGTCATTCAAATTATGGTGGGCAAGTTCCGGAAGAAGGGCGATCGCGCAAGTTTTCTTAGGGTTGCTTTTGAAAACTGCGCTTTCCTTGGCGTGACCCATCTTTGAAGGCAGGTACCCAGAGACATTACATTTCAGAGCTGATTTCTAAAGCAAATCTTAAGCTGCTTTGCGCCGTAGCATGAGGCGAATGAGTGCCCCGTAAATCATGGC
>PYEQ01000582.1 GCA_003017785.1 filamentous cyanobacterium CCP5
GATCACCACCGCAATGCCGCGCGGGAAGTAGCGATAGCGGTTGGTTTCACCGGGGTAGTCGTAGGCGTACCCGGCGTCGAGCCGCTCCATTTCATCGGCGTAGTAGCGGCAGAAATCGATCGCCTCAGAGACCTCTGGATCGGCCTGACCCAGGGGTTTGCCGACTTCGTATACCATCCAGGCATTCAGTTCGTGGCGGCGCTCCTCCATTAGGTCGGCGGCGCGGCGGAGGATCGCTCCCCGCTCTTTAGCCGGGGTAGCGGCCCAGGCGGGGAAGGCGGCTTTGGCGGCGGCGATCGCCGCGTCAGCCTGATCCTGGCTGGCCAACCCCAGCTTACCGACCAGTTCCGCTGGCTTTGAGGGGTTCACTGAATCGGCGGTGGCCTCCGTATCGACCGCCTCGCCGTTGATGTGCAGCCGGCCGTCGATCACCTGGACCGTGTCGCCGGGCAGGCCGATGATCCGCTTGATGTAGTCGGTCGACGGATCGCGCGGCAGGCGGAAGACCACGACGTCGCCGCGCTCCGGCTCGCCTCCCAGGATGCGGCCGTCGAACAGCGGCACGCCGAAGGCCAGCGTGTGATAGCTGTAGCCGTAGCTGAACTTCGAGACGAAGAGATAGTCGCCTTCCAGCAGCGTCGGCATCATCGAGCCGGAGGGGATGTTGAACGGTTCGTAGAAGAAGGTGCGCACGACCAGCGCGATCAGGACGGCATAGACCACCGTCCGGATGGTTTCCCAGAAACTGCCGTCGTTCTTCTTGCTGGCCATGGAGGATGCGCCGATCGTCGCGGGAGGCGAAAACGGATGGGAAGGCCGCCGTCGGATGCCGCCGGCGCCGCGCCTGTATCGGCCCAAGCGGCGGGGAAATCAACCCCCCGCCCCTGCCGCTGCTGCTGCCCCACTACCTGGCCCTCGGGGGCATTAGTATTAGCCTCTGGCAGCTAATCCTGTGATCTGAGTCGCCATAGGTAACGATTTATGGCGCCCATCAGCCTTGGCTCCCTTGGCTATACTGCCTGAGGAAAGATTTTGTTAGAGTTGCACACAGACCCTAGTTGAGGCCTTTATGTTCCAGGAGAGCTCACTAGACTTCAAGCTAGTTCAGCGCGTTTGCCTCCTGCAGCAGGCTTTGGGTCAGGCCACAGAATCTTTAGAACAGCTGCAAAAACAGCTTGAAGACTACCAGGTGATGGAGTCGCAGCTGGCTCAAACGGAGCAGTATTCCAACCTACAGCAAAAGATTATTACCAATCTGCAGCAGCAGCTCACCGAAAAGAGTGACTGGCAAAATCAGGTGCTGCTGCTGCTGCTGACCAATGCCCAAACCATGATCGATCAGCAGTCATTGATCTTAGGCCGGCTGTGGTTTTGCATTCAGCAAAGTCAGACTGAAGTGCAAAACTATCTGCAGCGACTCACCCAGCAGCACTATATGGCGGCCCAGCAGTCGGATCAGCCGGTCACCCTGCATTCAGAAGTGATGATCGTCCGCAACCTGGCGGTCAGCCTCAGCAGTCAGCTCCAGGCGGCTCAGGAGCAGATTCGCGATCTCAATGGAATCGTCAGCCAGTACCAGGCAGGGTTTGCCCACATGCAGGCCTATGTGGATCACACCGGTGAGAATGGCGAGTCTGTGGCAGAGCAGCCGGCTATCACTATTCCCGATGATGAAATGGCCTGTTTAGCTGCCCAAGTCCAGTCCCAGGCGGCTCGGCTGGCGGAATTGGAGCATGAGCTAAATCAGCAGTTCCATCACCAGACTCAGCTGCGATATCGCTACCAGAGCCTAGCCGCCGAGCGAGACAACTATCGAAAACAGCTGGAAACGTACCGCCAGGCAAACCAAGATTTACAGGAACAAGTGCTGGAGCATACCCGCCAACGGGGAGAATACGAAGCCGAAATCTACTACTGGAAGCAGCAGGCAAAGGCCGCGTCTCATTTTTCAGCCTGATATTTCAACCTGAGTATTCTGCCTTCGGTGGGCACCCTTCGTTCCCTCGACTCCATCGCTAACAGCCCATGGCCCAATGCCGCAGTTCGGAATTTCTAGCCGGGGCCAAAATGGGAAAGGGCCTCCCTTAAGCCAGGATTGTGACCAAAAATAGCGTCACCTGTGCGAGTTCCAGTTAGAACCGTACCCCTGAAATCGGTGCCCAGAACGTTGGCCCTGCTCAAATCGGCGTCGCTCAGATCTGCCTCCCTCAGGCTGCCATAGGTGATCTGAGCCCCATTCAAGTTGGCTCCACTCAAGTTAGCCCCGCTCAAGTTGGCGCCAGTTAGATTTGCCGCCCTGAGGTCTGCCCCGCTGAGATTGGCCCGCTCCAGGTTGGCGTAGCCGAGAATCGCGCCCTTGAGGCTAGCTCCGCTGAGGTCGGCGCCGCTGAGGTCGGCCAGGTTGAGATTCACCCCGCTGAGGTCGGCACTAGTGAGTTCAGCCTGGCCAAGATTAATACCAACTTGAAAGGAATTTTTCATCTGCTGTCGCCACTGGTTCCACGGGCCAACTCCCTGGCGGAGACGGGCGAGTTGTTCAGGATTGGCCATGGGGATTGGGGGGGCGATCGCTCTTAATCTAGCAGGGATTTTGGCTAATGCTAGCTAACGGCTGCCTGACTGGTTTCTAACCCCCTTAAAGGTTAAGGGCAACAAAGGATTCGCCAAGAAAAATTCCCTCGAAAAAAGCCCCCGTCCGTCACGAACAGGGGCCAAACCTCGAATATCCGTTGTCTCTAATCCGTTGTCTCTACCAATAGATCTCGCCAATGGACGTTAATCTAAGCCTTCCCAATGGCAAACGAGCTTGCCGTCTTTGCCCTTAACCCAACGGGCATCAAGCCGTTGACGACCACGACTCTGGCTGTGGAGTCCGGCAGCCTTCAGGTCAGCCTCGATGGTGGGAGGATAGGGGCGACTGTAGGGGGGAGAATATTTCATGATTTCAAGCTCCTTAGGGCAAAAGCTCGTTGCTGAGGGAAAATGAACTGCTTTATCGGGTATAGCGACGACCCAAAAAAGTGAATTCTTCCGGGGGCTGCTGCCGCTGGGTGACGGTATATTTTTTCACCGCAGAATGGCGTCCGAGGAAGGTGACTTTTTCGCCAGTGTCAGATGATTCAACTGGTGGCATAGAGGCTTCATAGGCTTTGCCGAGAAAAGATAGTTTCATGGGAGGACTCCTTAAGAAGTTGGATTTGATAGTCAACAGTTTGCTGGATAGAAAAAATATTCACCACCTAAATTTGAGGAGTTAAATCAGGAGTTAAGTCAAAGTTAGGTGGCTTGGTTAGCTCTGTAGAAATAAACAGTCCGATGGG
>PYEQ01000583.1 GCA_003017785.1 filamentous cyanobacterium CCP5
GGTGGGCCTGAAGGGCATCCAGACGGGTCACACCCTCTGCGATCCCAACGACCCGGCCACCCTGGAGCCGATGGTATTCCCCGATCCGGTGATTTCCATCGCCGTCAAGCCCACCAAGAAGGGCGCGATGGAGAAGCTGGGCATGGTCCTCACCAAGATGGTGCAGGAAGACCCCTCCTTCTACGTGGAGACCGACCAGGATAGCGGCGAAACCATCCTCAAGGGTATGGGCGAACTCCACCTGGATATCAAAGTAGACATCCTCAAGCGCACCCACGGCATTGAAGTGGAAGTGGGCAAGCCCCAGGTGGCCTACCGCGAGTCCATCACCAAGGTGCTCAACGACAGCTACACCCACAAGAAGCAGTCCGGTGGTTCCGGTCAGTTCGGCAAGATCGACTACATCATCGAGCCGGGGGAGCCGGGATCTGGCTTCCAGTTTGAGTCCAAAGTCACCGGTGGCAACGTGCCCCGGGAATTCTGGCCGGCGGTGCAGAAGGGCTTTGAAACCAGCATCGACAAGGGACCGCTGGCCGGTTTCCCGGTGGTGGATGTGAAGTTCACCCTCACTGACGGGGCCTACCACGCCGTTGACTCCAGCGCGATCGCCTTTGAGATTGCCGCCAGGGCGGCCTACCGGCAGTCCATGCCCAAGGCTAAGCCTGAGCTGCTAGAGCCGATTATGAACGTGGACGTGTTCACCCCCGATGACTACATGGGCGACGTGATCGGCGACCTCAACCGCCGTCGCGGTCTGATCAAGTCCCAAAGCACCGGCCCAACCGGTGTTCGGATCAAGGCGGATGTCCCCCTGAGCGAAATGTTTGGCTATATCGGTGACCTGCGGACGATGACTTCTGGTCGCGGTCAGTTCTCCATGTCCTTCTCCCACTACTCCCCCTGCCCGACTAACGTGGCTGAGGAAGTGATTCGCGAAGTGAAAGAGCGGGAAGCCGCCGCTGCCTCGTAGTTTCGTAGCGGTTTTTACTCAGATAGCCTTAAAGCCCAGCAGATACCTGTTGGGCTTTTTTTTGACCTGTTATGCGCTGCCTCTGGCATGTCAAGCGCCCTGAAGTAGCAGCGCTGCTGGACTATGAACTTAGCCAATTAGAGCGGCAAACTGCGAGGTAATGAAAATTCTGTTGAAATATCCAAAACCCTTTAGCGGCAGGCAGCAGCAGAAGCCCTCTATACTCTGGGTAACCGTCCTGCTTGAGCTATGGCCGATTTCCACCTGTTAGACCCCTCATCCCTGGGAGCGATCGCCCTCTGGCTTTTACTGGGATTGCTCAGCGGGTTAGGCGGATTGGGCCTCTGGCTGGCGCTCCCCAAACTTACTCGCTTCGTTGGTACCAAGGCGGCTGAACTGCTGCCGCCGGAGGTGACGTCGGTCTACAACTATGTCTTTCGCCCCTACCAAAGCTGGCTGGGGATTCTATTCGTTTCATCTATTCTGGATAGATTTCTGTGGCTATTCCAGTGGAAATCCTTTTGGCTCGATGTCACTGAGCTGCTGGTCGGGATTGCGATCGCTATCGGAGTCTGCCTGGTAGGATTCAAGATTTTCCAGCAGTTTTTTGATGTTTACATGCTGGAGCTGGCGATTCGTAGCAAGAGCAAAGCCAATAGCGAAATCCTGCTGCTCTATAAATATTTGGCCAATGGGGCGATTGTCCTGGTGGTTGTGTTCATTTTCGCCCAGGCCCATCAGGTTAATCTGGTGGGGCTCCTGGCCAGCGTAGGGGTCGGTGGCATTGCCGTTGCCCTGGCCGCCCAGAAGGTGTTAGAGCAGGTGCTGTGGAGCACGATGATCTATCTGGATCGCCCCTTTGTCGTGGACGACTACATCCACTTGAACGATGGCACCTTTGGCCGAGTCGAGGCGATCGGCTGGCGGTCCACGAAAATTCGCCTCTCGGGCAAAAGCACCCTGGTGGTGATTCCCAACAGCATTCTGGCCCAGATGGCAATTGAAAATCTGTCCGGGGCCCAGAAGGTGATTTCTCTGATCAACGTCACGTTTTATCAGGATATTCCCTCCGAAGAACGGGCCCTGGTGCGGCAGATTATTCTGGCCAGCACCAAGGATATCTACGGCCTCGATCACCGCCTGACGGAGGTGATTTTCCACGAAGTTCCTAGCGATCGCAACGACCATGAAACCGCCGTACAGGCTCAGATTACGTTCTTTATTTTGGGATCCGGAGAGGTCTCGATGGAGGTGCGCAGCCAGCTGCTTTCCGTGGCCCGCCAAAACGTGATGCAGCAGCTCAAGGACTATGGTCTCGCCTTTGACATCGAAGAGCGGACCACCAACATTACCTCGCCCATGAACATCTAGAGGCATCGCTAATTGATTGATCGGGTGGCGTGTTCTGAACCATGGATATCGGTTCATTTTTTAGCAATTTTCAACTCAGTCAGCAGGCCCAGCAGTTTCTGATTTTGCTGGCGGCTCGCTTAGGACTGCTCTTGCTGGCCGTGCTGGCTGCCGTTCTGGTCGGGCGACTGCTGCCGTGGGTGCTCAAGCGGGTGGCGGCCCGTACCCTGTCTGTTGGGCGATTCCAGGCCTATGAAGCCTTCATGGATCCCCTCAGAAAAACCCTCGCCTGGACGATCACCCTGATCTTGGCGTCCGTCAGCCTCAACATTGTGCGAGTCTACGCGGGGTTTTACGGGTTTATTTCCTTTTTTGTCGACGGGGCTGTGGCCATTAGCATTGCCTGGTTTATTTCTCGCACGGTTAAGCAGGTGATTCGCATCTATGGCATCAATCTGTTTAAGCGCATTAGTGATGAAGTCAACGATGTCGTGTTGATCTTTGAAACGATTGTGAATGTCTTCATCGGCTTTTTTACGATCACGGTGTTTGCCCAGTCCCGTGACTTTAACTTTCTAGCCCTGCTCACCGGCTTTGGTATCGGCGCGGCCGGAATTGCCTTCGCCGCCCAGGAAGCTCTGGGCCAGCTCATCGGCACCATCGTGATCTATCTGGATCGCCCCTACAGCCCCGGTGAATATGTGCGGGTCAACTTTAATATTCACGCTGAAGATGTCTATGGCCGGATTGAATCTATTGGCATTCGCTCCACCAAAATTAGAGTAGCCGTCACTAACACGCTGATCATCGTGCCCAACTCGATCATGGCTAAGAAGGATATTGAAAACGTTTCCCGGGGCACGAAAGTGATGGTGCTGATCTATATCGATTTTCCAGCGGCGCTTTCTGAGGGGGAAGAGGCGCTGGTGGCTGAAACGGTGGAAAAGAGCATTGACAGCCTGTTTGGCATTGACCCTGGCAGTACCCGCATCAGCC
>PYEQ01000584.1 GCA_003017785.1 filamentous cyanobacterium CCP5
ACGGCGGTGGCCTTTGTAGCGGCGGCAGCGGGGGTGCCAGTGGCTAAACACGGCAACCGTTCCGCCTCCAGCAAGGTGGGGTCGGCTGATGTGCTTGAAGCCCTTGGGGTCGATTTGAGTGCTCCCCCAGAGCGGGTGCGATCGGCCCTCTCGGAGGTGGGCATCACCTTTTTATTCGCCCGGGGTTGGCATCCGGCCATGAAGGCGGTGGCTCCCCTGCGCGGCACCCTCAAGGTGCGCACGGTGTTTAATTTGCTGGGGCCTCTAGTAAATCCCCTACGGCCCTCGGGGCAGGTGATTGGGGTGTATGACCCATCGGTGATGGCCCCCATGGCCAACGCCCTGAAGCAGCTGGGGATGCCCCGGGCGATTGTTCTCCATGGCCGCGAGAATCTGGACGAAGCCGGGCTGGGGGACGCCACCGATTTGGCGGTGCTGGAGAAGGGGCAGGTCCAGTCAGTGGCGATCGCCCCCCAGGCCCTGGGCCTCACCCCCGCTGCCAAAACCGCCCTCCAGGGGGGAGAAGTAGCCGAGAACGCCGCCATTCTAGAAGCGGTGCTCAAGGGCAAAGCGACCCAGGCCCAGCAAGATGCGGTGGCCCTGAATGCCGCCCTGGCCCTGAAGGTCGCCAATCGGCTACCGGAAGATTCTCTGGAAGCAGCCCTAAAACAAGGGATTGCCATGGCCCGGGACGTGATGGCCAGCGGCAGTGGCTGGGATAAGCTGCAGCAGCTCGTAGCCTACCTGAAGGCGTGATGGCATCCCTGTCCCAAAGCTGGAACCCGCATCTCTACCAGGACAGCCACAGCTTTGTCTGGCGTTACGGCCAGGCCCTGGTGGATCTGCTCCAGCCCCAGCCGGGAGAAACCATAGTGGATTTAGGCTGTGGGACTGGCCACCTGACGGCGGCGATCGCCGCCGCTGGTGCCAGCGTAACCGGCATTGACGCCGACGCCGCCATGATTGACCAGGCCCGGCAGACCTACCCCGAGATCCCGTTTCAGGTGGCCAACGCCCGAGACCTGGCCGTACCCGAACCGGTCAACGCCGTCTTTTCCAACGCTACCCTCCACTGGATTGCCCGGGCCGACCAGCCCCTCGTGGCCCGGCGGATCTACAAGGCTTTGAGGCCTAACGGGCGCCTCGTCGTTGAATTTGGCGGCAGGGGGAACGTTCAGAGCATTCTGGATGCCATTCACATCGTTCGCCGCCAGCTGGGCTGTGGGGTACCGTCGGCAGAGCCCTGGTATTTCCCCAGTCTGGGGGAGTATGCGACCCTGCTAGAGCAGGTGGGGTTTGAGGTGCAGCTGGGGCTGCTGGGCGATCGCCCCACCCCCCTAGCCGGAGAACAGGGGCTGGCCAACTGGATTTGCATGTTTGCCAGTCGCTACCTGGAGGATTTGCCCATTCCCCAGCGATCGCCCGTGATCGAGGCGGTCGAAGACTGGCTGCGACCGTCCATGTATCGGGAGGGTCAGTGGCTGGCCGACTACCGGCGGCTGCGGATGGTGGCGGTTAAGCCAGGTCTAGCCTAGGGGGCGATCGCCAATCCCCCAGTCAGGACCATCTCCGAATCTGCCCTGTAAGAGTGATTGAGCCGCCTACGCCTGGGAGGATAGGCTGATCTTCGATGGCACCCTCCGCATGAATCATTGAGATGGGCCGAGTCCTGGTAAAGTGAGCTTCATTAACGGTGCCAGTGCCAGGACAGCTGACTCCGCCTGGTATTGCGCCAATTCGTAAGATTTGGACTCGGTTAACAGCATGAAACGTAGACAGATTATTAGTACAGTCGCCCTTGGGGCCGGCACCAGCGCCGTCTTAGCCGCCTGCAACAGCGGCAGTCAGACGGCTTCCACCGGAGAAGGCCCTGCCATTCAGACCGATAGCGCCCCAAATATTCAGTGGCGGATGGCCTCCAGCTACACCCCCAGTCTCGATACGGTGTATGGCGGCAGCGAGTTTTTTGTAGAACGGGTGCGGCAGCTCACCGATGGCCGCTTTGAAATCAGCCTCTCCGCTGCCGGGGAAATCGTTCCCGGCCTGGAGGTGCTAGACGCCGTGCAGCAGGGCACCGTGCAGTCAGGCCACACCAACTCCTACTACTACCGGGGCAAGAACGAGGCCCTGGCCTTCGATACAGCAGTACCCTTTGGCTTCAACTACCGGCAGCAAAACGCCTGGCTTTATGAAGCAGGCGGCTTAGAGCTGATCCATGAGCTGCTTGCCGACTTCAATATCATCAGCTTTCCTGGGGGCAGCACCGGCACCCAGATGGGGGGCTGGTGGAATCGGGAGATCAACACCCCTAGCGACTTCCAGGGCATCAACATGCGGATTCCTGGCCTCGGCGGCGTGGTGCTAGAGCGCCTTGGGGTGAATGTGCAAAACCTGGCCGGGGGGGAAATTTTCCAGGCCCTCCAGCTGGGCACCATCGACGCCGCCGAATGGGTCGGCCCCTACGACGACGAAAAGCTGGGACTGCACAAAGCCGCCAGCATCTACTACTACCCTGGCTGGTGGGAGCCCGGTTCCCAGTACTCTTTCTACTTCAATCTGGATGCCTGGAACGAACTGCCCGAAAGCTATCAGGCCGCCCTCAAGGCCGCTGCTGGCGAAACCCACGCCAACATCATGGCCCGCTATGACGCCCGCAATCCTGGGGCCCTGAGGAGCCTGCTGGACCAGGGGGTAGAGCTAATGAGGTTCCCAGACGAGGTGATGGCGGCCGCCCGGGAAGCCTCCTTCGAACTCTACGAAGAGCTAGCAGCAGCAGACGCTAGCTACAACAAAATCTACACCGCCTGGAAAGAGTTTAGAGAAAGCTCCAACCGCTGGTTCTCTGCCTCTGAGTTGGGCTACACGGACTTCGCGTTTTCTAGCTAAGCCGTGGAACATGCCCACTGGGGTTGAACTGTAGTCTGGGGGTCGGGGGCTGCAGTAGAACCCCTTTAAGCCCCCTTAACTAGTTGGGAGGATTTTAGCCAACGGGGCTAACGCCAATGGGAGAGCGATCGCTCCTCTGGTTGGGAACCTGGATGAGATTGCACATAGCTCCAGCCCATCTGTCCCTGCACCAAGGCCGTAGCCTGCTGGGCATTCAGAGGCTTAGCAAAGAAATATCCCTGCCCGTAATCACATTGAAACGATCGCAGCCAAACCAAATGCTTGGCTGTTTCGATGCCTTCAGCCACCACCTTAACACCGAGATTGTGGGCCAAACCAATCACTGACTGAGCAATCATAAAGCCGGTGCTCTCAATCGTCTCTTCCATCTCGGTGATGAAGGACTTGTCAATCTTTAAGGC
>PYEQ01000585.1 GCA_003017785.1 filamentous cyanobacterium CCP5
GATCATGGGGATTTTCAGGGTTGGAGACGATCGCTCGGGCAAAGCTAACCCGTTTGCGCATCCCGCCGGAGAGTTCCGCTGGATAGCTATTGCCAATCCCCGGCAGGCCAACCATCTCTAAGACTTCATCCACGAGATCCTGGATCTCGTGGGAGGAGAGATTGGAATGCTGATACAGCAGGAATCCGACGTTTTCATTCACCGTTAGGGAATCAAACAGGGCCGCCTGCTGAAACACCATGCTAATTCCCATGGAGTCGGGGTTATCTTCGATGAGCCCGTGGCGACGCTCCCCTTGAAAGATAATTTCACCAGCATCCGGGGAGAGCAATCCGGCAATGATTCTCAAAATCGTGGATTTTCCAGTACCAGACGGTCCAATAATCGCCACCGCTTCGCCAGTATCTACCCTCAGATCGATGTCTTTCAGCACGGTATTGTCACCAAAGCGCTTGCTGATTCCGTAGAGCTCAATCAGGGAGCCATCGCCACCATCGAAAGCCTTGGAATCAGATGCGTGCTTTGCCATACCAGTGACGGGAAAAACCTATCATCAAAAACTGATCGGGGAGTGATCGGCCTGGGGAATCACTGAAAGCCCCATTGATGCTGTCAGTATCATCACCCAATGGGAGGGGAAGTTCTCATTTATCCTAATTGAGAGCTCTGGGAAAATCTCCAGATATTTTCACCCCATCCTATTGCTATTGCAATGCCGCTGTTAAAACCGTTTCGTACCCACTACCAAAAAGGCCTGCGTCGCCTGCGAGAGTCGGCTTGGATCGGCCCTGATCGACGCTGGAACCGCTGGGCTGGCTGGCTAGCCCCTGGGCTACTGGTCAAGCGCTGGCTTTTTCTCAGTGTAACCGGAGTGCTGATGGTTGGCGTGGGGCTGATGGTTTGGCTGAAACTGACTCCAGTTTTCTACACGGTGCAGTTTTTGGGAGAACTGCTGCGGTTTATCAGCCGGATTATTCCCAACTTTGTCAGCGGGCCGCTGGCCATTATCGCTGGAGTGCTGCTAATTTTTTGGGGCCAAACCCGGACCCTGGGGGCGATCACAGACGTACTCATGCCCGGTAAAGAGGATGAGCTCCTGGACGTGCTACTCACCCGCCGGCGGCTCTCGAAGGGGCCCAAGATTGTCGTAATCGGCGGCGGCACCGGTCTCTCTAATCTGCTCCGGGGGCTCAAGCAGTACAGCTCCAACATTGCCGCCATCGTCACAGTAGCCGACGATGGCGGTTCGTCAGGACGGCTGCGGCGGGAAATTGGCGTGCTACCGCCGGGGGACATTCGCAACTGCCTAGCGGCCCTAGCAGACGAGGAAAAGCTGCTGACAGAGCTGTTTCAATACCGATTTCAAGCCGGGGGGGGCCTGGTAGGCCACAGCTTTGGCAATTTGTTCTTGACGGCGATGAACGAAGTCACAGGCAACCTGGAGCAGGCGATCGCCGCCTGTTCTAAGGTTCTGGCCATTAGAGGAGAGGTGCTACCGGCCACCCTGAGTGACGTTCAGCTCTGGGCCGAGTTGAGCGATGGTCGTCGGATTACCGGAGAATCTAAAATTGCCGAGGCCCGGGGACAAATCATCCGGATTGGCTGTGATCCCGCCGATCCCCCAGCTCTCCCCAGAGCGCTCAAGGCCATCCAGGAAGCTGACTACATCGTCATGGGGCCCGGCAGCCTCTACACCAGCATCATTCCTAACCTGCTGGTGCCTGAGTTGGTTGAGGAGATCGCTACCTGTCCGGCTCCCAGAATCTATGTCTGCAACATCATGACTGAACCCGGAGAAACAGACAACTACACGGTCTCTGACCATATCAGAGCGATCGATCAGGCCTGCGGCCGCTTTCTGTTTGACGCCGTGCTGGTTCAAAAAACAGGCCCATCAGCCGCCGTAGTCAACCACTATGCCCAGGAGGGGGCTGCCCCAGTTTTCGTTGACCGGGAGGCGATTGTTGAATCTGGCCGTCGCATCATCGCCGCCAACATTATGGATGAGCGCGACAACCTAACCGTTCGCCATGAGCCCTATCGTCTGGCCCGGGTGCTGCTGCGCTGGTACACCCGGACCCAGGCAATCTGGTAGGTTCAGGGTTCTGGCTTGAACTGATCTAACTTGCGACCCACCCAGCCCATGACACCACTGGCGATCGCGCCCGCCATCAGCAGACTAATCGCCGGCAAAAACAAAGGATTCCAGAGCTGATACCACAGCTCTAGTCCAAGATCGACCTTGAAGCTACGACCTGCTACGGCCAATAGAAACCAGGCTAAGCTGGCAAGCACCAAGGCGAAGTCGAGCACTAAAATCCAGCTAATTAACCGATTAATCTGCTCTCTCATGGTTCACCGAGGAATAAAAATGTGGCTATACCCTAGGGTACAGCCACACCATCATCATTCAATACTGCCAGCTACGGCATCTTGAACGTTCCTCGAAACAGGCCAAAATTTTATTCCATCTCAATACTGTCTTTGCCAGGGATCAAGAGATTATCGGGGTCGACATAGTGGCAAACTGCCTCATCCACACAGATGAGTGCCCATCCCGACTGCTCAATGCCAATCAGTTCGTAGTCAGCATCTTGCACAAAGAAACCTTTATGGTTACGAGTCTCAGGCTTTAACTCTACGGTGTGTCTGCTCATGTCCAACATACTCCAATAAAGACGACCGACAGTGAAAATCAAACCTTATGGGCTAGTAAACAAAAGCTTATCATTGCCTTTCTGGGAATTTCATTAAGTTATTTGAGTGAATGTTTCGCGATCGCTCTGTTTTATTTTTTAATATTTGTCTGTCGTCGGGGATCAAGGCTTGAATTTCCTGGCTTAATCCTGTCAAGGGCTCGAATTCCTATTATCAAAGAAAGATTAACTTAAGAGATATTAATTTAATTAGATCGGTGAATTGTCGGTTTACGCAGCCCTTTAACTGTTGTTAAACCGTTGGTCTTAAAGTTTCTTAGCTTCACAGCAGCGTTCGATTTCGCCAAAACCCAGCCCTACCCCGTCCAGATTGACAACTGTAGTCCCCCCTTTAGCCAAACTCCACTTCTAGGCTTGGACGAGGTATGGTCTGCCTATCGCCTTCCCCGCTGGCAGTTATCACAATGGCCACATTTGCCTAAGGCTACAGCCTCTCGATTAAACCCAAATAGCTCTAACAGCCGTTGCCAACGACAATGGCGACCGTGAAGATAGCGATGTATATCTGAGCTCGGGTTTTGCCCGGGGGAAATTTGGCCCGCTAACAGACGATAGTGAAACG
>PYEQ01000586.1 GCA_003017785.1 filamentous cyanobacterium CCP5
CGGCCAAATCCCCGCCAGTACCACCCGGCACTGGTTCAGGCTTTCATTCAAGTACTCACGGAAATCCACCCCAAAGGGAATATCGTCCACATCCTTGAACACATCCTCGGCTGGGAAGTGGGCTGTCAGCCGGTCATAGATGCGCCCGGTGGCGTCAGCGCTGTCGCTGCGGCGGTAGGAGATAAATATCTTCGGCATGAAACTCGGCGCTGACTGCCCCTATTAAAACCTATCTGGACAGGGGGCTAGCGATCGCCTCTCTAATACCGATTCTTGGGTATGGCGCTACAGATGCTGCTGGCTTTCTCTCTTCGGGAGACACTGCGTGTTTCATGTCGCTTGCGAAACGACTCCGCTCAGCCTGCGTGTTCCCTGTTCGCGCAGCGGCTCCAGAGGAGCAACGGAGTCGTTGGCTCTGCCGCCCCAGAGGGGCTAGGGAACGTCTGTAGCCACACTTCAGAGAATTGGTATAACCTCTTCCAAAGCGGAGCCAGCTCCGCCGATTTCAGCCAAACCTGAAGCCAGCCCCATCAGCGGTTGAACCCACTTCGCCGCTGATTGAACTCGTTTCACCGACGGGGGAGCTCACTTCGCCGCTGGCTAAACCCGCCTCGCCACTAGCTGAACTCACTTCCCCAGCGGTTGAACTCACTTCACCACTGACTGAACCCACTTCGCCGCTGGCTAAACTCACTTTGCCGCTGGTTGAATTCGCTTCGCCACTGGCTAAACTCACCTCACTACTGGTCAAACGCACTTCCCAAATAGAAAACCTCACCCCCCTCACCCCTCACTCATCACCCCCTCTTCCGTCATCATTTTCATCGGGCCGCTGAGCAGCTGGTTCAATCGGGTTGCAGGCATGGTCAGGTACAGCACGTCGCGATCGCGCAGGGTATGGGTAAGTAGCTCGTAACCGTGGATTCTAGCCCCACCGGACTCGATGTAGAGGGGGACCAGGTCAGCGCTGCTGGCGACCGCCTGGATGCTTTGGTCGCAGAAGGGATGGTTGGGGGTAACTAGAGTCGCGATCGCTACCCACAGCAAATCCCCCGCCTGCCCGTTGCCCAGGATTCTACCCCCCAGGGCAGCGGCCGCGAAGGCCGGAGCGGCTAGATCCATCGGGCTCATCACGTGGTTAAACTCAAACACCTGATGCACCTGCTGGGCAAAGTCGGCGTCCTGGGTGCGCACCACGATTCGCAGATGGGGAGCCAGGCTGCGGGCAGTCAGGGAGATTTCCAGGTTGGCCGCGTCCTCACTCGTGACCACCAGCAGGGCCGTGGCCTGGTCCACATGCACCGTCTCCAGGGTCGAGGCCAGGCTGGCGTCAGCGATAATCACCGGCACTTTGCGGGCCCGCACGGCGTGGAGAAAGCGATTGTGGCTGTCGTGCTCTACCACCACCACTGGATGGCCCAGATCTTGGAGATGGGTGACGATCCGATAGCCCACCCCGCCCAAGCCGCACACCACAAAGTGATGCTGCCGGGGCAGTCGGGCCCGGTTCCAGAGGTCGTGGAAGTGGGCCCCCAGAATGAAGTCGTTGAGCAGGGCGTAGCAGATGCCAATGACCCCTGCTCCCACCAGCATCATCACTGCGGTGAACACTTTCACCGCCGGGGCCGCATCTTCCGCCACCTGCTCCTGACCGCCCGCGCCGGTAATCATCCCTACCGAAAAATACAGAGCATCCACAGGGCTGGTGTTCAAGTTAGTCCAGAGGTAGGTGAAAGTGGCCACCCCAATGGTTACCAGCAGCGCCAGCAGCACCAGCAGAGTCGCCCGCCCCCGGCTGCTGAAGTGGTCGAGCACCACCAAGACCCGCTGCCAGAAATGGAGAGTAGAGCGGCGGCGATGTACCCGCTGTTGGCGGGGACGGCTGGCTAGCACCAGGCGATCGCCTAGCTGGAGCACTTCGCCGTTGACCACCGCTGAGACCAGATCCTGGTGCGATCGCGACGAATGGTAGTAGATCAGCAGCCGCCCGCGATCGTCCCAGAGTTCCTTCAGGGGCTTGCCATACCAGGGATGGTCGGCGTCAATCACCTCTTCGTACATGGGCCAGGTCATGTCGGCCAGCTGAATCTGGCCGATCGCCCGGTTGCCCCGGGCCGCGAAGGCGAATAGGGGAGCTGCCAGGGCCGCCACGCTGAGGCTGACGTGGTCGGGCAGGGTATGGTCGAGGCGATCGCCCAGGCTGGTATTAAACAGCCGGTTGATAATCCGAATTCGGGGATTCAGCACCCGTGCCTGGGTCAAAATTGCCAGGTTGAGGGCATCGTCGGCGGTGCTCAGCAGCAGGGTATGGGCGGACTCGATGCCTGCTGCCCTAAGGACTTTCGCCGATCGCAAGTCTCCTACAACGATCTGACCCTCCGCTCCTGGCAGCTCGGTGCGGCTGATCCCGACGACATCCGCATGCTGAGCCCGCAGCAGGGAAAAAATTAGGTAGCCCGTACGGCCCAGACCGCAGACGATGATTTTGGGAGTTTCGATAGGGCGCATTGGCAGCAAGACACAGACCAGCGAATTATAAGGTGTATGGTCTGTTGTCTTCGGTGCTGGGGTTCTTTGCTGTAGTCCAAAGCACCGTGACACAAAAGTTATATGGTTCCTACCCGTAACCAGGCAGGGGCGCAAAGCTTTGCGCCCAGTGCAATTTCCTGACCTAGATGAAAACAATCCCGATCAACAAACTGTTCGAAAAGTCGCCAGGACAAATCGATCGCGCCTCGCCAAATCATGAATAATCCGTATTCCCTGGTAGCAGCCCTCAGCGGTCAGAATATTCATCACGGCTTCCCCCTGTCCCGCCATCATTTCCACCAGCCACAGCCCTCCTGGTGCCAGGTAATCTGGGGCTGTTCTAGCCAAAATCCTGATGGCCTCCAGCCCATCTCCTCCCCCGTCCAATGCTGCCAGAGGTTCGTGATTCGCTACCTCCGGTTCCAGAGTCGGCACGATCGCCGAGGGAATGTAGGGCGGATTCGACACCATAGCAGCAACCTGTTCCCGCAGATCGATCAAGGGTTCTAGCCAGCTGCCCTGGTGAAAAGTCACGCGATCGCCCAGGCCATTTTGACGGGCGTTCTCCGTGGCCAGGGCGATCGCTTCCCCACTCAAATCCACGGCATGAACCCTGGTTTCGGGCAGGGCCTTGGCGAGGGCCAGAGCGATCGCCCCGCTGCCTGTTCCCAAATCCACCCAGTGCCCCTGACGCAGCCGTTCTCGTCGAGGCTGCTGCTCCAGCCAGTCCAAAGCAATATCAATCAT
>PYEQ01000587.1 GCA_003017785.1 filamentous cyanobacterium CCP5
ATGTTCAAACGTTTGAACGTTAAGTTTGAGAATTGTCCTAACCAACCCGTTGGCTGCTATAAATCTACATACCGTGGCATCAGCGAATCAGGCGAAAGGTGAGGTTGATTCGCGGACCGACGGGTTTGACGGTTTTGGGTACCTGGTGCTGCCAGTGATGCTGGGTTTTACCCTTCATCACCAGCAGGCTGCCGTGATTTAAGGGCAGTTCGACCTTGGCTTCGTCCCGCCGCTGGCAGTGGCGCATGACGAAGCGCCGGGTGGCCCCAAAGCTGAGGGAGGCGATCACCGGATTGCGCCCCAGTTCAGATTCGTTGTCGCTGTGCCAGCCCATGCCGTCCTGGCCGGTGCGGTAGAGGTTGAGCAATACGCTGTTGAATCGGGTCTGGGCCGCAGACTCTACCTGAGATTTGAGGTGCTGCAAAATCGGCAGCCAGGGGCGGGGCTTGAGAATCAGTCCGGAATAGCAGTAGGTCGCCCCCGGATCCCCGTACCAGGCGGTGAGCCGGGGCTGGGGCTGGCGGCGGCCGTAAATGGTGATGTAGTCTTGGCGCCAGGCTACCTGGTCGTGGAGTCGGCGAAAGACCTCATCGGCATCCTCACCAGCTTCCTGCCAAAAATGCTCTCCCCACAGCAGTTCCCCATCTGGGATGGCGATCGCTTCTAACTGACAGGGAGCGATCGTCGGGGCCTGGTTCCAGAGGCGTAAAGACGGCTGATACATGGGTGCCTCCTGGGTTGACTACTCCTTAAGTATGACAGGCTTCCCCCGCCAGACTGCTATTTCCGCTGCTTTCGCTTAATCTAGGGCAAATATGTTAGCCAGGCTAAAGGTGATAGGTGAGTGGGGGTGCAAGGTATTAGGTGCAAGGTATTAGGTGCATGTTGTTCAATTCTCGACCTGGCTTGAACCGGACACCCTAAACGCCAGGTGGTTGAGGCTTGCCCCCCTCGGGCGAATACTCGCCCTGTAGAATGGACGTGGTTCACCTCTAGCCGATTTGTCCGCCATGACTCCCGCTTCCGAACAGACTCCCAACCCCGAAGCCCAGGCTTCTGAAAGCGATTCTCAGCCTCAGGTGACTGACATCAAAGCTCCCGATGGTAGTCGTTCAGCAGCTTCCTTTGGCTTTAATGCCTACGCTGAGCGAATTAACGGCCGCTTTGCAATGGTGGGATTTGTGGCCCTGCTGGTTCAAGAAGCCATTACCCATCAAGACTTTTTTACCTGGATTGGCCTGCGGTGATTTCATCAACGGAGGGTAAATGAGCGAATCGATCACCTTTGAAATCTCATCTGATCTTTTGGCGGCACTTAAGTTAGGTGCTACAGATTTAGGCCGTAATATTCGCCTGATGGCTGCGATTTCTTATTTTCAGGAGAAAAAGCTCTCTCTTGGCAAAGCCGCCCAGCTAGCTGACATGAACCGGCTAGATTTTATGGATATTTTAGCTAAGAGAGGAATTGTTATTTTTGACTATGACGAATCGATGCTGGAGAGTGAACTAGCCGGAGTGGCTGAATTTCCTGATCCAGCATGATTGTCAGCAATGCTACTCCGCTGATTGCCTTTGCCCGTATTGATCAACTGCCTTTGCTTCAAAAGGTTGTAGGTCTATTAGTTATTCCAGTTGCCGTAGCCAGAGAAATTTCGGTTTATCAACCTGTAGAACAGAGAAGTATCGCTCTTGAAAAACACGGTTGGATTCAGATCCAATCGGTTCAATCTGAGCAGCAGGTACAGTTTTTGTTGCCAATCCTGGATCAAGGAGAGGCTGAAGTCATTGCTTCAGCTTTAGAGCTCAAGGCTGAAAGGGTGCTAATGGACGAGCTAACTGGACGAAAAGTTGCCGAATCTTTGCGTCTGACGGTTACTGGATCTGTCGGCATTCTTATCCGGGCCAAGCAGTTGGGGTATATCTCAAAAATCCAACCTTACTTACAGCAAATGAAGCAATCGGGTATGTATTTTAGCGATCGCTTTATCCAGACCGTACTGTGCTACACAAACGAGATTTAGTCTAAGCAATATTGCCTTTGATTGTCTTCAAGCGATTGTTTGGTCGCTAGGCTTTAATCTCTGCATATCGAAAACAATCGATTGCGTGGTCATTTACCATGCCTGCTGCCTGCATGTAGGCGTAGCAAATGGTGGAGCCGACGAACTTAAACCCTCGCTGCTTCAGATCCTTGGCCATGGCATCGGATTCGGGAGACGTGGCCGGGGCTTCTTTCCAACTGCCCCAGGCGTTGTGAATTGTTTGACCGTCCACGAAGCGCCAGATGTAGGCGTCGAAGCTGCCGAATTCCGCCTGCACCTTGAGAAAGGCCTGGGCGTTGGTGGTGGCGGCGGCGATCTTTAGGCGGTTGCGGATGATGCCGGAATTTTGCAGGAGTTCTCGGTGTTTGTCAGGACCGTAGCGAGCCACACGTTCAGGGTCGAAATGCTCGAAAGCGGCGCGGAAGTTTTCTCGTTTGCGCAGAATCGTAATCCAGCTGAGCCCCGCCTGGAAGCCGTCGAGGATGATGAACTCGAAATGGGTGCGATCGCTATGCACCGGCACGCCCCATTCTTCGTCGTGGTAGGCCACCTCGATAGGGTCATCGTGGACCCAGCCGCAGCGGGAAACAGTCATAGGGCTAGTCTTTGGCTTCAGGGGCGGCGGGGCGGCTGATCGATCCGTCCTTGACCTGGTCGACGGCCGTGGTCAGCTGATAGGAAAAGGGCTGGCTGGCCCGAGACACTACCACCACCTCGTAGTAGCCGTCCTGGGGCAGCTCGCCGCTCCAGGTGGTGTCAGGACTATCGGAGAGCAGGTAGGGTAGGTCGTCGCTGGGGCTGGGCACGTACAGGGAGATCAGGGCGGAGTCGGCGGGCACCTGGAGATTCAGCCGCAGCAGCTGTGCGACGCTGAGATTGAGAATGTATACTTGCCCTTCGCCGGGGTCGAGACTGCCCTGGTTTTGCTGGCTGTAGGCTCCTGACTCAAACTGAATCTGGGTGAGGCGATCGCCTGACTCCAGGGCGCGGGTGCGATCGTAGGCCAGGCCAAACCAGATCTGGTCGATGGGAGCTTCGACAAAAATGTCCGTGGTGCGCCCTGGAAACAGGCGCTCAAATTTGGCATCGGCCAGGTCATAGAGAGCCCGACTGCTGACGTAGAGCTGGTTCACCTGCCGCTTCCAGCGATCTAGGTCGGCGGGGTTGTAGCGACCTAGCCGTTCCCGGGCGGTGGTGCTGAGGTTGGCTTCGATGACATTCAGCATGGTGGTGG
>PYEQ01000588.1 GCA_003017785.1 filamentous cyanobacterium CCP5
GACCAGATCTCCGGCGGCATGCGCCAGCGGGTCTCCATCGCCCGCGCCCTGGCCATTCGCCCCGAAGTACTGATTCTCGACGAACCCTTTGGTGCGTTAGATGCCATTACTAAGGAAGAGCTGCAAGAAGAACTGCTCAAGATCTGGAACGACCACCGCTGCACCGTGCTGATGATCACCCACGACATCGATGAAGCCCTGTTTCTGGCCGATCGCCTGGTGATGATGACCAACGGCCCCGCCGCCACCATCGGCGAGGTAATGGACATTCCCTTTGAGCGGCCCAGGGATCGCGACCAGATTATGGAAGATCCCCAGTATTACCAGCTCCGCAACCATGCCCTCGACTTTCTCTACAATCGCTTTGCCCACGAGGAGGGAATCTAGGATCACTACCCGCTGCGACTAATTTTCTGGCCAGGTAGCGGTGCTGGTCACGATGCACCGCAAAGAGCAGTCGCATCCGATTATCAGGCACGGGTCTCTAAATCAGGAATGAATGGTCGAAAAGTATATTGTGTAAGGATTTCAGCCAGTCTCATATAAAGGACATAAAAGGTAGATCGGCTTGGAAGCCGAGCTTCTATTCCTGGTTAACAGGCCCATGCTCTGAGAACTCGTCAGGGCCAGGCAGAGCACCCCTGATGATTTCAAGTGAGTTTATCGCATCGTTCTCCGCTGTCGAGGTCAAACAACGCAGCGTTAGGGGATCTCAATCACATTGAGCCTGGTTTCTTAAGCATATCTTGTCCAAAACAGACAAGATATGCTTGAACCACATATGCGATTGCAGTGATGGCAGAGGGGTTGGTTGCCCTGCGCCGCAAAGCCGCATCACAATTCCTCTCGCCAGATCTTTCCGTGAAAGTTCCCAAAATGGTCCAACGCGGCATTGGACTATTCCCCCCAGCTGCATCGGCGTAGGCCAGACCGGCTAACTGCGCGCGCAGGCAACGACTCAGCGCACCACTCTGCTAACCTGCGACCTAACGTACAAAACCTCACTCAGTTTCACCCCAAAAGATCAGCGAGTAGACCCATGATTTTGTTGATCGGTTTGCGCTCACTGGGGCGGCTCGTTCAGCCATTGCATCGCAGTACCGTCACTCACAGCCCTCTGCCCGTGTTTTAACTTGACTTTGGACAAACGCGGTCAGCCCACTGAAGATTTCGGTGGGCTTTGAGTTCAAAGCGAGGGAGCTAAGCGGCGTCTTGGGACTTCTTACAGCGACAGCGCTTGGATGGGGGATGGAATTTGACGATAGGACAGGGCGCGCGCCGGGTCAGCCGAGTTCCTATGGCGCGACCGGGCGAGATACCTCGGGGTTTGGGCGGTGCAGCAGGAGAACCCATCTGGGCCATAAGTGTGGCAAAGCCGCGTTGCACCTGTCGTGGGGTAAGCCGCCGAGTGCGGGCCTGTGGTAGGTAGCGTTGCCAGGGGAGCGGGAGCGCATCGACCAACCGTCGCGCCAGCCAAAGCTGACTGTAGGCGATACAGGCAAGCCGGAGCCAGTGGATTTCATGGGTGACGTCGCAGGTTTGAAACGCCGTGAGCAGCAGGTTAGGTTTAGCAAAGCCAAGAAAGTGCTCAAGATTGAAGCGTTGCCGATAGGCCTGCTGGACATCATCGAGGGAGAGGGATTGCCGTTGGGCACCCCACACCAGCAGCCAGAGGGCCTGCCCCTGCGGCAGACCGGCCTCATCTAAACGCTGAATCTGAACGACATCGAAGGGATACTGGTGCATCGGACAGTCACGAGTCCCCCGCATCAGCAGGTTAGACCATCGCCGCACCTGAAGCACCGGAGCCGAGGGCTGAGAGGGGAGCAGACAGAGGGTCGTTTGCTCCCCAGGCGGTGGCCAGGTCGCCTCATCATTGAGGCAAAAGCGCGCCCCGTACCACCGAGGTCGGGTGGTATCGCCACCCACCTCGGGTTGAGCATACAAGACCCGGTTACGTCGCAGTCGAGCAATCGTCAGCCAGTCAGGGGCGTCGCGGAGGCCATAGAGAAAAGCGGGGGTGGGATATCGACTGTCCACCGTCAATACTTTGAGCGCAAAGGCGGACGCACTCGGCGAACGCATCACGTGCCCGACTTGTCCCTGGGCTACTTCAATAGCGTTGCTGTGGCTACTCACCCGCTCCACACTGATGGGGATGGCCCACCGAGGCCAGTCCTCGGCCTCGACCTCTGGCATGGCAGCCAAAATGGAATAGTTATGCCCGACGCTAATCGGCACTTGCCCCGACACTGGCGTTGAGCGATGCACGGTTTGACGATCTGCCAGACACCGGGCGTACAAGCGCTCATTCGGGGTCTCATCAATGCCAAACACTTGATAGGGCCGATGCTGCGGCACTGGTATCGTCGCCAAAATCGCGTCCCCGTGCTCAATCGCCTCTAGACTGCACACCGGATATTCGCTCTCTGCGTAGGCCTTCCCAATCGCTTGGTACAACGCTCCATGCTGACGTCGAAAGCAGGGATTTAGGCTCAACTCCACTGGCGAGCGGGCGCGGTCGTTACTACTGAGGGCATCGAGCAAATCTAGAATGCTGTCCCGTCGGTACCGAAACCGGCCATGGAGGGCTTGGCGAAATCTCTGCAACGTTTCAAGATGGGTGCTCATAGGTGGTAGTGCTTTGCAAGTTCACGTCACTACCACTTTCCTAGCTTTAGCTCACACTATTTGAACAAACTCCAGTCAGGTAGCTCCGCCATGATCTGTAATTAACGGCTGATTGGCTTGAGAATGCGTGCACTTAGCACATCAGGTTCTAGAATGCATGTGGCGAATTGAACAGACATGACCACCATCCTGTCCTGCGACAGAACCTCTCCCATACTTGAATGAGCACAGAAACCTATCTCAATCACCCCAATTTTGGCCTGCTCTTCAGAGTGTGCATGGTAGACGACGGTCAAGAGCTGTATGCCACTCTGTACGCCCAACGGCTGTTTTTTGTGGTGACTCACTCCCCTACCGAAGGGCTGGTGTTTCAGCCCCTCGGCCGCAGCAACGCTCGCCTGATGCTGGAAAGTCGTCTGCGCACCTTGCGGCGGGCCGGCCAGCAGGCCGACTATGATCGCCTACAGCACACCTACAAGCAGACCTTTCAATGACCGCTGCTTCGAGCGCCCTGCCCCAGCACTTTGATGAGATTTACCAGAGCATTCCTGCCACGGTTACGCTGGTTGCGGTAACTAAGTTTTTGTCGGTAGAGACGATTCGCGCCGCCTACGAGCGAGGAGTACGGCATTTTGGCG
>PYEQ01000037.1 GCA_003017785.1 filamentous cyanobacterium CCP5
ATATTTTTCCTATCGATTACGGGGCGTCAGTTTATTTAATGAAAGATCGAATCATAAAGATCCCAAAAAATCTGATATGCATATCGTAAACATATTTAATTACGCCCATTGGCCCTAGTAGTTTCGCAAGATAGGCGAGATGCGCTTTCCAATAATGCTGATGTTTGATTGAATATCTGTCTGTCCAAACCTGCTGCCAGTTTCGTTGGGTCTTGAGCCAAGACTCTCTACTATGGTCATCTTTGCAATAAGCCATGACATGACCTAAAAGGCAGACACTGAAGCCATGCTGCTTAGCTTCGTAGGTATAGACTACATCGCAATAATATTGAGGGAAAATCCGGGCGTTGGGATAGCCGATACTGTCTACGGCAGAACGGGGAATACACACCAGATTACCTGAAAGTCCGTCACAGGACAGAGTTTCTTGATCTTTTACATTTACTGGCTCTATGCGATTCCAGCGCTTACGAAATCCTCCATAGCTAGGCTGTTTGGTATCAGGGTCGTAAGATTGGGCTCCGGCGATTTGCTTGGGGGTATTTTGGCAGAACTGAACAAGCTGCTCGATAGCTGTTGGTTCTGGCAAGCAGTCGTCGTTCAGCCAAATAAAGTATTCAGCTCCTTGGGAGTAGGCAAATTGCATACCTTTTGCAATTGCCCCAGTCCACCAGAGGTTGCCGTCTCCTGAAAGGATTTTGACGTTGGAAAAGTTGGTGCGGATAGCATCAGGGGTGCCGTCGGTGGAGCCATCGTCAATGACGACTATCTGAAACAGATCAAGGCCACCTTGAGCGGCAAGATGGTTTAGGCACCGCAAGGTTATGGCTTTGCGGTTATGGACAGGGATAAGAACGTAGACTGAGAAGTTGGGAAGCATAGTCGAACGATAATGACTATGGTTGGTATATCTATAAACGGACTAAACTCTTGCTAATTGTCGACGAAATCCCCGGAAATATTCTCCTTATTTCATAGTCAAGTGGTAGTTTAATAAATAGAACTAATATTGATACAGAAGTCGCTATTTTATCTAAGCAGGTCAGATTCTATTCTTTTGAAATATATATTTACCTCAAACTCTTCTTGATGCATAGATTTTTTGAAAACGGAAACAGATCTGAAACAAAATCTAATGGCAGGAATAGTGAAACAATTTGATTTATTTACTTGATCGCCTCTAGATTTAGACTAATTGGATAATAGCTTCCATTAATAGGAATCGATCGTTTTGACCAATCATTCATGCTGCAGAGAGGAGAAGATCCAGGCTCCCAAGATTGAACCAGCTTGAAACCAGACTCTAATAAAGTCCGCTCTAAGCTATTTCGGTTGAATGTTGTATAGTGAAAGTTATATTTATAGTCTTGCGCCCCGAACAAAGGATTTAATATATTTTTGATTTCGCAGTTTTCCTCTTGATATATTTTCAGTATCAAGTCAAAGTCTGGAACAGATAGCCGCAAAATTCCGTCATCTTTTAAGACGCGAAACCACTCATTTATCACTTCATTTATCTTCCTCCAAGGAAAATGCTCTAGGCAATGAGAGGCGTAGATTATGTCTACGCTTTGGTCCTTGAAAATCCTCAAGTTATCTATAGGGCGCACATAATGTATGTGTTTGTATGGTATGAGATCAACATTTATAAAACTAGGATGATTGATTTGACCGCATCCAAGATGCACATAGATTTCACCATTTGAATTCTGAGGAGCAGGCGGCCTTGAGAGGTGTCGCGAGACTCGGGCCAAGTAAGTTTTCGTCTCGAAAGTAAAATTCCTTATACTCTTGACAATTGCTTTCTCATACGAACTTGGAAGCTGAGTGATAATTGATTTAACGCTACCCCTCATATGAGCAAGTACTTTTGACTTGAATAAATTTAGACGGGACTTCTTATCGGGTTTATAACGATAAAAAAAGGTCATTTTGTCGAAATCTTCATTCAGTTTAATTTCTGGAGGGTGCTGGATTTTCTCAATATTGATAGGAAAACTCGGCAGATTAGCCAGGACACTTGACGAGTCTTTTGTATGAGTTGCATCTTCCTGAAATCCGATATTTGAGACCAAATTAGAGTCAGGTACTATAACGAAACCTTTATGCTTCATGCATGCATACTTCCAAGCATAGTCCCAATGCACAGACTTTTTGTCATAAACTCTATCAAAAAAATAGGTCCAGTAGCGGCGCTCGTATTTAGACTCAAAAATATCCTTTAGAAAGCCTTGGCTTTTCTGAATAGGCCAATCACTAAGAGACAAATCGAACTTATTCCACGCTCTTTTCCAAGTTGCCCATCCCCATGCAGATGCATATCTAGAAAAGTGATAACTGTTCAGAGAGTCAGTTAGTTTACTATGGGGAATAAAGTTGCTTCCACTGATATGCATTACATCGTGATTTTCTTCATAATAGCTAAGCATGTATGAGCAAAATTCAAAAAAATATTGGTTTGGCAAACAGTCATCTTCCAAGACAATTGCTTTATCTACGTGTTCAAAAGCCCACGAGATTCCCTCTGAGCAAGAGTGTGGAGAACCAATATTTTTATCTCGAAAACGAGTGAAAACTTCGCACTTCCAGTCGACTCTATCTATTGTTGCGCGTGTTCTCTCACAAGCTTCTATATCGCTAGATGTCTTTGGACCATCAGCTATAACAAACAGCTGTCTAGGTTGTGCCTGCGAAATTTGCTCAAAAACTTTTTTTGCAAGATCAAATCTTTTATATATAAGAAATATGACTGGTTCAGTTTGAGCCATAGCCATTTTTTGTTTCGAATTAGCTCTCATTCGGATAAATTAATAATAGGACGAGAAGTCCTCTTTATTTCAGGTTCTCAATCTAACAAGGCTAAAGAACTATATATAATTCCTACCACTTTTGATTTTAAATTTGAGTCATATAATTTATTCCTTAAATTTAAGGAGGCACTCTGGTAAATAGAGCTTTGGTGAAGAGGAGTTCGAATCTCCGATACATCAACACCCTCTGAAGCTCTAAACCAAACTGAATTGGCCTTAGAAAGCGACATTAAGCACGTCACTAAATCGACTACTGAAGATGGCAGAACACTTTGTAGGGACTCATTACCATATATTAACCGTTTGAAGAGTAGAGCATCGCGATTGTCGTTGTCGTCGATCTGAAACAAGAAATCTTGAACAGTATTACCTATTCTGGATCGAGGTACTAACTCGACAACTGCGCGAGAAAGTCCAGAAGGCAACAGCATGTTTGAACCATGGACACCAACAGAACAGTCAGCTGCTTTCATGTAAGCCATCCATAATCGATCATCTTCTCGACTGAATTTATTAGTCCTTAAATCAATTATTGAAGTATCGTTCAACTTTATTTTAGTTTTTTCTTTGTCTCCAAATCCGACTAAGATGAAAACTAAATTCGGAAAGACTTTGCTTAGCTTGTCGTAAAGCTTTTGTATGTTTCGCCCTTGAGCCTTAAGGTTACGTCCCCATAACCTATCCTCTCGATAGCTAAAGAGAACTACTGGCGATTTACCTGTGATATTTTCTGAGATGTCTGGCAACTCCTTCGTAAACCTTTTAAGGTCGTAATATTGCTGATGTGGGTGGGAATAGGCACGGCTTAGATAACATTCCTTTCGGGCAGCAATTTGGTCAGCGATCCATATCTGTAGGGACGTATACCACTTCCAGCCATCCTTAATTGAGATAGGAACTTCCCAAATCTCTGCCACTCCTTCAGGAACTAGGTGGACTAACTGAGTTGGTACTAAAACGCAACAGCCCAAATCGGTATGGTGATCAAGATACCTTTGAACATTTAAGAGTTTCAGCAAAGAATGTCCATACAAGAAGTCGAGGCAGTCAACAATGACTATTCGATCAGCCTCACAATATTTATGGACAATTGGTTTGATTTCTTCATTACTAGGATTAAGAAAGCTTTTCTTAAGGAGAGAACTAAACCAGTCTATATTTAGCAAATCATAAATTTCAGCAGATGCCTTATCTAGGATGGTAGGAGACCAAAGTGCCTGCCCCACAGGCAAATCAACTAGATAGTTTTTTGAACATACAGGGCAGTATGCATCAGCAAGGCAACGCATACCTGGAATTAATACTTTAAGGTTATGTAATTCAGAACCATCCAGAGGACAGTAAGCTTTATAATCTAACTTCGGATGAATTCTAAGCATTTTAAATTTGAAAATCTTAGTCTTTACCTGGCTTTAGCCCATTTACTTTTTAGCGATCTAATTGGCTGTTTAATATCTTCGAGGATTAATTGAAGAGCCTTCCTCGAATTAGATAGTTTGTCCTGATAGCTATACTCAGCCCAAATCTTAGTATTCACGCCTTGACAATACTTTGCGACTGTTTGCTTTGCATATTGTGGTACAGAAATAATCACGTCTTCAATAATTACAGAGTATCTCTGACCACTTGCGACATCAAGAGCTGATAGAGTGGAGAAAATATCAGGCCATTGATCTATTTTATGTGGAGCTTGTGGAGGCGACATAAATAACCTTGCATCATCGATAAAGATAAAACTTTCTGGTTGAAGTTGATTAATAATCTCTATTTCATCTATGAGAGGGCACTGGTCTGATGCTCCATATGTCTTACCTCCGCTCCAATGAGCATCTAGCCAAAACAATACTGGGCTAGAAATATTAGGTAATACCTCGTTGAGGACTGTCCTTGAGTCTCCAAATAGAAACTTAATATTTTCGGAATCTTTGTGTTCTCCTTTAGCATGCTCAAATAACTCCCTTGAGTATTCAATCGTTAAAACCTCTTGAAAAATGGAGGCAGCCCACTTTGCCGTATGACCATAATAAGTCCCTGTTTCAACAAAGGTTTTGATCCCAAAATCGCGATTCAGCTGGGAAATTAAATTGGTCGGGGGACCCATTCTAACTATGCCCATTCTCTTCCTCCAAAACTTTAGATGTTTTCTTAAAGTGAAACAGACCTATACCAAATCCAGGCCGCTTGTTATCTACTAAGTAATCTCCGTAAATATATTTTGCTTCAACAGTTTCTAACGGAAAGAACTTTTTCTCTAGATAATCGACAGAAAATGCTCGATGGGCATTAAAAAATGTTTTGTTGCAGTCATCAACAGGGACAGAGATATATAAATCTCCTCCTGGCTTTAGAACACGTTTAAGTTCTGATATGGCTTTTTCAGAACCATTTGGGTCTAGTGGATCCCCGTAACGTCCGAGACCAATATGCTCAACAACGCAAAGACTAGATAGTGATTCAATACTTTCGTCAGAGAAAGGCAAATCTAATATTGAGCCCTCTTTAAAGTTGAGAGTGTTAAGTGATAAGGCAAGCGGTCTAATATCCACCATCGTTACAGGAATTATTTTTGAGAGGAAAGCAACAAACTTATGGTTCGAGCCTACATCGAAATGTTGAGATGGCTTCTGCTTAGTTATATGTTCGAAAGCCCACGTATCTTGATGAAAGTAAATTGGTTCTATGGGAGTTTCAGAAGTATTGTCTCCTATGCATGGATACAGATTACTCAAATTTAGGCCCTGATTATTGTCCGCAAGCTGTTGATATCTCTCAAAGTCAGCCCAGAATTTTTCCCATGCATTTAAATAATTTTTCCAGTCCTCATAATAATTTTTTGAAAGCCCCTTTCTCTTGATATAGCGTAAAATCCAAATAATATTTTTCATTAGCTTCTAGGCTTAGCAATCATGAGAGAAAAGGCCGCTTTCTGAGCACTCGACCTACCCGGAAAAACAGGATCACTTGAGATAATATTCTCCAATCTGTAATTAAGGTGTTTTAAGTATGACTCTATTTCACCGGGGTGATTACCCATGTCAAAGGTAGTGGCGCCAAACTCAAATAGACAACACCTAATCTTTTTATTTTCTAGCATTTTTCTGGCACCTAAAAGAACTTGATATTCAGCTCCCTCAACATCGATTTTCAGTAAATCTATGTTTTCGATTCCATTATCCGTACAAAAGTCGTCAACTGTGTCGACAGATACAATTTCTTCTTTGATAGGCTCAATGTCGATCCCATATTCTTTGAGGGGACGATTCACCAAAGAGTTTAGGGTTGAATATTCTTCTTCATATACGAATAAGTTTTGTTCTTTTTTTTGATCTGATAAAGCTAAATTTCTTAAAGAGATATTTTTACATCCGCACAAATCACAAACCTGTTTTAATTTCTGAAAGTTTTCCCTTGCAGGTTCAAATGAATAAACTTTTCCATTTCTACCTGACAAGCTAGAAAAAATGAGTGACATTCGACCTACGTTGGCGCCCACGTCAAAAACTGTCATCCCTTCTTGAACATAATTGGCGTAGAAAATCAACTCGGCTTTAGACACCCTAGATGGTGATGCATAGGATCTTGAAAATATTTTCCTTAATATGCTTTTAGGTTTTTTCAGGGTGAGGTACATTTGGTATTTTATCCTCTTCTTCTAAGATTCTAGCCGCCAGTCTGCGCTGACCAAACAAACTCCATGCGAAATCGGCGGGATTTCTCCTGATCCAAAAAAGTCTCCACCGATGACAGGTAGTTGAAAAGCATTTTCAATGGCATCTATATAAGAGCCATTTGAGATAATCGAATATGTGACCAAGTAGTTATCCGCAGGAAGAGGTAAATTCTTGATTCGGCAAACTATACAACCTTTAGTCGAAGAAACTTTAATCTCTTTCCCCATAAGGCGGTTGTGTTGTAGAAAGACAGGCAACTCCAATTGCGTTCTAACTGCGATGCTGATAATTGGCTCGACCGGTAGGGCTTGGGGAGCTGCTTCATAGTTCAAGATAATATCTATAGAGTCGCCCGAACAGATATTATCTAAGTGATTACCCTTTAAATCTCGAATCTCAAAACTAGTGATTCTAATTTCGCCAGATCCCTTTCGATTTAGAGATTGGTCTAGCAAATTACTTTCGTTGCTTGAAGATTTTAGATATTTAGCGATAGCATTTGATTGTTTTCCAATAAAGTCAACTGAACCTCTACTTAAATAAATACCCTTTTGGCAAAGTCTTTCCACGGATGCCATGTTATGACTTACAAATAAAATTGTTTTGCCTTCCTGTTGTGCAACATCACCCATTTTCCCTAGGCACTTTTTTTGAAAGGCAGCATCCCCAACAGCGAGTACTTCATCTACAACTAAAATCTCTGGTTCTAAATGCGCAGCAACCGCAAAAGCCAGACGCACATACATGCCAGATGAATAGCGTTTCACTGGCGTATCTAAGAATCGAGAAACTTCTGCAAACTCGACAATCTCGTCGAATTTGCGATTGATTTCAACTTTGCTCATTCCCAGAATTGCACCATTGAGAAAGATATTTTCTCGCCCGGTTAACTCAGGATGAAAACCGGTTCCAACTTCAAGTAGGCTAGCAACTCTTCCTTTTAGTTTCACTCGCCCAGTGGTTGGCTCCGTGATGCGACTCAGCACTTTCAACAGCGTTGACTTACCCGCCCCATTGCGGCCAATAATCCCAACAACTTCCCCCCGCTTTACCTCAAACGACACATCTTTAAGCGCCCAAAACTCCTCCTGATTTTTCGGAGCCATCGCCTTGCGAGGATTTCTAATCTTAGTGCCCAGCGATCGCGCCCCATCCGCAATCACATCCCGCAGAGCCTTATAGCGATGGTGGCCCTCCTGCTGGTGGCCGATGATGTACTTCTTGCCTAGATTTTCGACCTGGATAACCGTATCAGACATGCTGAAAACTACGTGGGGGACTACGTGTTACTAACCAGTATGCCCCCAGACATCATCTCGCCTTCACGTAACCCGTAGGTAAAATCCCTTAATCAGCCCAAAAGATTTCCATCCCATCCAAGCATCATCGCCGTAAAACCACTGAGATTAGCGGCGTCTCTCCCATCCTTCGCCGATCAAGCGAGGGCTAACTCGATAGCTCGGTGGCCAGCGATCGCAGCCAGCCGACAAATCCCTCCACATCTCGCCGTACCGCATCCCACACCAGTGGATACCGCTCAACCAGGGCCGCTACTCGCTGAGCCTCCAGCTCAAACCCGTACAGATTCCGCACAATATGCCGAAATCCCAAAAACTCCCGCAAATCCTTCATTGTCGATGGCTTCAGCACGGCTGGTCGTCCCTCTCGGGCCTGTCCCATGCGCTCTAGCAAACGCTTATGCCAGTCAGCTCCAGCCGGTAGTCCTCCGTTTAGCTCTACCGCTACCAGCCGTAAGATCTTCTCGCAGCCCGTATAGAAGTTATGCAGCTTGAGAGCCAAATTCTCGTAGAACAGATGAGCTTGTTTCGAATTGGCTGCAATCGCCCCCTGCACCTCAGCAATTTCCTGCTCTAAGCGATGCAGTCTAGCCAGTTCCGTCTCAATATCCGCCGCCAGTTCCCGCAGAGCCGCCGGTTCAACCTTCCGCATCGATCTCAACTCCCGTGGCTAGTGCCCGCTGGCGAAAGTGGGTATCCAAATCCTCAAGGGGTTTGAGATCCACCCAGCGATCGCTAAATTCATTTACCCTGGCCACCGCCTCAAAGTATCGCTCCTTCGGGATTCCCTCAACTGCCAGGTCGATGTCTGAGTCATCGCCGAAGCGATCGCTCAACAGCGACCCAAACACAATGATCCGAGTTGCGCCAAACTCTCGCCGCAGACAGGTTGCCATCTGCTCCACCGCCTGCCAGGCCGCAGCCTGAGCCTGCCGCCGAGCCTCAGCCTGATCAGCTATGGCCTGTTGCCAGTAGCGCACATACTTCGGGTCAACCCCTGACTGCGACGAATCACTCAAATCAGCCCTACCCTTTGGAATATTTGTCTACGGCCAAAGCACCTCAGCCAATAGCTCAAACCCGGGCACTACATCATCTGCCGCCAGCCGATCTGGATTCGACAGAACCTCCACTGGCTTGCCCAGCCTGAAAATTTCCACCTGCCGCTGCTGCGGAATGATCAACCACCCCAGCGCTGCCCCATTCTCCTGATACTCTCCCATTTTGGCCCGCAGCGAGTTGGCATCATCGCTGGCCGAGACCAGCTCAATCACAAAATCAGGACACCCCGGAAAAAAGCGATCGGCCTCATCTGGGCTCACCCGAGCCATCTTTTCAGTCGATACCCAGGCCGCATCCGGCGACCTGACCGCCCCATTCGGCAATCGAAAGCCACCTGAGGAATCAAACGCCGCGCCCATCCCCGTTTCCCGCGCCCAGCTGTCCAACCGGGCCGTAATCGAAGCATTGCGCCTACTACTCTGCCATCCCGTCGGACTCATGGGTTCAATTTCTCCATTGGCATTGAGCTCTAGCCGCGCATCAGGATTGGCCTGACAGATCTGCCAGAACTGTTCGGGAGTGACCCGCAACGTCATCGGTAAAGAGAGGGCCATCAGCGTCGCTCACCTAGGGATGCCTCCATGATAAGCAGGAAGCTAGATCACATCCGCAAAGGTCCGCTCCATGCGGCGAAAGTAGAGAATCCCGGTCACCAGCAGCACTATCACCAGCAGCAGCGACAGCAAAAAACCCGGCCAGAACAGCCGCACATCGCCGCCGATAATCGCCCAGCGAAAGCCGTCAATCACCCCCACCATCGGATTCAGGGAGTACAGCAGCCGCCACTGCTCTGGCACAATCGAGCTGCTAAAGCCCACCGGGGAAATATACAGGCCAAACTGCACTAAAAACGGCACCACGTAGCGAAAGTCCCGATACTGCACGTTCAGGGCCGCCAGCCACAGCCCCGCTCCCATAGCGGCGGCAAAGGCGATCGCAATAAACACCGGCAGGGTCACAATTCGCCAGGAAGGCACTGAGTTATACCAGGCCATCAGCCCCAGCAGGATAATCCCAGAAATCAAAAAGTCCACAAAACTGACAATCACCGCGCTCGTCGGCACCACCAGCCGCGGAAAATAGACCTTCGAAATCAGGTTGGCATTGCTAATCAGGCTGTTGCTGCACTCCGTCAGGGCATTGGCAAAGAACTGCCAGGGCAGCATCGCCGAAAACACCAGGATGGGATACGGGGCGTTGCCTTCCGAGGGCAGGTTCGCCAGCCGCCCAAACACAACGGTGAACACGACCATCGTCAAAAATGGCCGAATCAGCGCCCAGGCCACCCCGATGAAGGTCTGCTTGTAGCGCACCAAAATATCCCGCCAGGCCAGAAAGTAAAACAGCTCCCGGTATCGCCACAGGTCTCGCCAATACTGGGCTTCTGTGCGGCCCGCTTCGATGACTAGCTCTGGTACTTCGTTGGACATAGGACTGCTTTAGGGGGCTATCTTGGGTGAGCCGGTAACCGTAGGGCAGGCTACCGGGGGTAACAACTGCCAAGGTACCCCCAACTGCCACAGCGGGCATCAAATAGCAGATGTCACACCTCCCAGAATTGGGCAGCAATCAGCTCTACCGTAACTTTCAGCTCGGGAACGTAGTTCTCCACCACATTCCAAACAATATCCAGATCAATTTCTAAATACTGGTGGGCAAGGAAATTGCGAAAGTCGGCAATACCTCGCCAGTCAGTAGCCGGATATGCTGCTTTCCAATCTTCCGGTAGCTGTTGAGTTGCATCAGCCATGACTTCCAGATTGCGAATGATAGCGTCTTGGGTTTTGAGATCCTCGAAGAACTGTCCTCTTCCCCCCTCGGTGTAAGTTTCAATTCGGGTAATGCAATCTCGAATCTGGATAATGTAAATCCGTGGATCTTTCATAAAGGCACTGCTTCTTCAAGTACCCTGTCACGGATAAATGCATGTATAGCGCTAGCCGGTACTACGTCGATTTCACATCCCAGTAAGTCACTGAGGTCGCTGATAAGACTGCCGGGAAACCAAGGAGTGATTTTGTCCAGGTCGTAATCGACTAAAAAGTCAATGTCGCTCTCTTCAGTGACCTCACCTCGAACCACAGAGCCAAACACCCGAACGTTGAAAGCTCCATGCTTTTCGGCAAGCTGAAGAATTTTTTGCCGATTATCCGTTAGCTTTTGCGGAAGATTGCCCTGCATAGCTTTACCAGATGACTCGCTAATATTTTCACAGGTGTTGCTTGAACCTGAATAGCAGCCTGTCAGGCCTTGACAGCTATCTGACTGGCTGAAGTTTTGTCAGTCAATCAGCGCTTTCCGTGTTAGCTGTATTGGGTTACAACCCTGGCTCTCTAGTTTCCGGATATTGTCACCCTTGGGACGAGCCTACCAGAGTGAGGGTCTTCCCCATGTATTATCCACTGCCAAGGATTTTGTGAGCTTCTTTTCTGTTCTGAATTGCTGGTGGCCTATGGCACCAACCGCACGAACTTTTTCTTGCCCACCTGGAGTACCTGGTTGATCAGCGGGGTTGGGGTTTCATACATCTGATTCGGATCGCTGATTTTTTCTCCTTCTAGCTTCACCGCGCCTCCCTGAATCTGGCGGCGGGCGTCGCTGCTGCTGGCGCAGAGGCCCGTAGCCCCCACCAGATAGAACGCCTTAGCCGGAAAGTTCACATCTGATAGGGAAAACTCCGGCACCCCCTCGGCGGGTTTGCCGGTGCCCTGCACCAGGCTCATGGCCGCCTGCTGGGCCTGCTGGGCGCTGTCTTTGCCATGGAACTGCTGGGTGACGTTTAGGGCCAAGAGCTTCTGGCGATCGCGGGGATTTTCCGGCAGCTGGCTCAACTCCAGGCTGGTGAGCAGCTTAAAGTAGTCGCCGATGACGCTATCGGGGGTCTTCTCCAGCTTCGAGTACATGGATAGCGGGTCTTCCATCAGGCCCACGTAGTTGCCCAAAGACTTCGACATTTTCTGCACGCCATCGGTGCCGAGCAGCAGGGGCAGCAGCAGCCCGAACTGGGGCTTGAGCCCAAAGTGCCGCTGCAGGTCGCGGCCGACGGCGATATTAAATTTCTGATCGGTGCCGCCCAGCTCCACATCGGCCTCGACCGCTACCGAATCATAGCCCTGCATCAGCGGGTAGAGAAACTCATGGAGAAACACCGGCGTCCCCTGCTGATAGCGCTCAGAGAAGCCTTCTTTGGCCAGCATTTGCCCCACGGTCATGGTGCCGAGCAGCTCTAGAATCTGGCTCAGGTCCAGGCCCGAGAGCCACTCAGAGTTGTAGCGAATCTCCAGCCGACCGGGGGTGTCAAAGTCGAGGATCGGCCGCACCTGATCTAGATAGGTCTGGGCGTTGGCCTTGACGTCTGCCTCGGTGAGCTGGCGGCGCACCTCGGATTTGCCGGTGGGATCGCCGATGCGAGCGGTAAAGTCGCCAATAATCAGCACAGCCGTGTGGCCCGCGTCCTGAAAGGCTCGCAGCTTGCGCACGGGAATGCTGTGGCCCAGGTGGATTTCGGCGCCGGTGGGGTCAATGCCCAGCTTAATGCGCAGGGGTCGCTGGCCCTCTTTGAGCCGGGCCAGCAGATTCAGGTCGGGGTCGTTAGAGTCACTCTGATGGGGAAATACTTCGCTGATGCCCCGATAAATAGCCTGAAAGGCTTCGGGAATGGACTGATCGAGGGCGAAAGCAGAATCAGACGAGGCCGCCATAGCAAGGGGAGAGTAAAACGCAGTAGGTCAAAAAAAGGGTAAAACCCTAAAAAGATCGCGAGAAACCTGGCCGAAGTCAAGTGGGGTGAACTATCCTGTGGCCAACTACCATTCAGGAGCCCACTGGCCCGTAGCCCATCATCCCATCTCTACCCTCTGGTCGGTACAGCGGCGGCCAGCTGAATAGCTTCCCTCTGAGCCAAATCTCGAATAGTCCTTTGGCACCCTAGCAAATCGCTGTTCTCCTTGTATCATTTAAGTCCTTATTAGTAAGCAACGATAGCAACTTCAGTGTCCTCAAATACGATTCGGCAATCGCGATCGCGCGCCCGTCCCCTGCGTCGTCCCACCAGCCTGTTGAAATACATCCAGGACGTGGGCCAGGTGACGGCGGCAACTCTGTTGGGCACCACTATGCTGGCCAGCTCCGTGGCGGCTGGAGGGCTGGTAGGGCTGGCGATTAGCTTTCGAAATCTGCCTGACGTGCGGGTGCTGCGCAACTACGTCCCCAGCGAAACCAGCTATATCTACGACGTCAAAGGCACTCTGCTCTACAGCCTCCACGACGAAGCCAACCGAGAAGTTGTTGACCTGAGCGAAATTTCTCCCCACCTGAGTCGGGCGGTGCTGGCCACCGAAGACAGCTATTTCTACTCCCACAACGGCATCAACCCCAGCAGTGTCGGTCGGGCTTTGCTGGCCAATGTCCAGGCGGGTTCCACCGTGGAAGGGGGATCCACTATCACCATGCAGCTGGTGAAAAACCTGTTTCTGACCCCGGAGCGCACCGTCAGCCGGAAGGTGGCAGAGGCGGTGCTGGCCCTGCGCTTGGAGCAAATTTTCTCCAAGGACGAAATCCTGGAGATGTATCTCAATCAGGTGTACTGGGGCCACAACAACTACGGCGTCGAGACCGCCGCCCAGAGCTATTTCAACAAGTCCGCCAGGGATCTCAACCTGGCGGAGGCAACGATGATGGCCGGGCTGATTCAGGCTCCTGAAGACTACAGTCCCTTCGTTAACTATGGGGCGACTAAGGCCCGTCAGGCGGTGGTGATCAACCGCCTGGAGCAGCTGGGCTGGATTACCCCTGAAGAGGCCGCTGCCACCAAGACGGCTCCGCTGCTGATTGGGGAGATCAAGTCCTTTAGCACTAGCATTGCCCCCTATGTCACGGAGGCCACCGTTCTAGAGCTCCAGGCCAAATTTGGTAGAGAAGCCGTACTCAAGGGCGGTATGCGGGTGCAGACCACCGTCGACCTGGAGATGCAGCGGATGGCCGAGGAAACCGTTCGCCGCCACCACGCCGCCCTGGTGCGTCGCGGGGCCCGGGCCGATCAGATGGCCCTGGTGGCGATCGATCCGCGCACCCACTTTGTTAAGGCCATGGTGGGCGGTGTGGACTACAGTGCCAGCCAGTTCAATCGGGCCGTTCAGGCTCACCGGCAGCCGGGTTCGGCCTTTAAGCCCTTCGTTTACTACACCGCCTTCGCCTCGGGGCGCTATACCCCCGACAGCATGGTGGCGGATACCCCGGTCAGCTATCCCGACGGCTACAAAACCTATTCTCCCAAGAACTACGACGGTTCGTTCATGGGCAATATTCCCATTCGCAAGGCCCTAGAGCTTTCCCGAAACGTGCCTGCGATTAAAATCGGTCAGGCGGTAGGCATCAACCAGGTGATCGAAGTCGCCCGCACCCTGGGAATCGAAAGCCCCATGCAGTCGGTGATTTCCCTCCCCCTGGGAGCCGTTGATCTGACCCCGATGGAAATGGCGGGTGCCTATGCCACCTTCGCCAGCAACGGTTGGCACTCTGACCCTACCTTCATCGTGCAGGTGATGGACAGTAGCGGCAACGTGATTCTCGACAACAGTCCCCGTCCGCAGCTAGTGCTCGACCCCTGGGCAACGGCTGCCCTGACGGATGTGCTGCAAGGGGTGGTGGCCCGAGGCACCGGCACCGCCGCCCAAATTGGTCGCCCGGTGGCCGGTAAAACCGGCACCACCGACTCCCAGCGGGATGTGTGGTTTGTGGGCTACGTGCCCCAGCTATCGACAGCTATCTGGGTAGGAAACGACGACTACAGCCCCATGGGCAGTGGCGCCACCGGCGGCGGCTACGTGGCTCCGGTGTGGAAAGACTTCATGCAGCAGGCCCTGGCCAATGAGCCGGTGGAAAACTTCCGGCCCCCTTCGGATTTCGTGCGGCCCTAGATGGCTCTAGCTGGAATCAATCGCCCCTTTCGAGGGAAGCCAGATGGCTGTCACTGGGTTGTCGCTGCGGGGCTCGTTTCTCCTGCCGCGCTCAAGGACTGTCCTTTTCGATAGGCTGGAGTTGGATGTCGGGACTGCTAAGGGCTGGTTTTGCAGCCTTAGGCCCACCCCCGGCTGACTTGAGCGTATTTATAAGGGGGGTACCCCATGCTGTACCGCGATCGCACCGATGCCGGGAAACGTCTGGCCAGCCAGCTCCAGGCCTATGCCCACTGCCCTGATCGGATAGTGGTAGCCCTGCCCCGGGGGGGCGTCCCCGTGGCGGCAGAGGTGGCCCGGGCCCTCCATGCCCCTCTCGATGTGCTGGTGG
>PYEQ01000589.1 GCA_003017785.1 filamentous cyanobacterium CCP5
GTAGTAATGGCAAAGGACAGCATGAAATTCACCACCTGCACTACCGTTTCCATTCCCGGCAGGCTTTGATTTAAGTTCTGGGAAAAACCGGCAATCAGGGCGCTGACCACCAGGGATACCAGCAGCAAAAACCCGATCACCACAATCATGCCGAAGGACAGCAGGCGCTTGCGAACAATCGCCATAAACCCTTCTTCGGGGCGGGGTTCAACGTTCCAAATCGTATTCAGGGCGTCCTGAAGTTGGGCAAATACTCCAGAGGCCCCCACCAGCAGCAAGACCACGCTAATCACGGTGGCGATCAGGCCGCTATTGCTGCCGGGCTGGCTGCTGCCCTCTAACGCCGACTGAATGAACTCGGCTCCCTCTTGGCCCATCAGGCCTTGGGCCTGGGTGATAATTTGCTCCCGCGCCGCCGACTGCTCAAAAAACAGGCTGGCGATCGCCAGCACCAGCACCAGCAAAGGGGACAAAGAAAATACGGTGTAGTAGGCCAAGGCGGCGGCCAACCGCGACGCCTTATCGCGATTCCATTCTTGGACGGCTTCTTTGAGCAGTCGCCATACCTGCTTGGGGCTCATATTAAAGGAGCGGTCAATTCAGCCCCATCAAACTAAACCATCAGCCAGAGGGTGCGCATCGTAATAAAGGTATGGCCCGATCTCTATCTTCTGATGTAGTTCTATTGAAAGTTGCTCCGGGGAAGCCAGGGCAAACATTAGTCGATCCACAGGCTATACCTGCTGGGTGAGGCGCAGCAGGCGGTGATTGCCTAATTTTAAAGAATGCGAAATCAACCTTATTTCAGTTCAAAAGCAGCGTCTTATTTAAGCCAGGGCAGCAGTTCTTGATATGAATCTGGTCTTGATCTGGATCTGGAAAAGGCCGCTCCTAACAAACAATAAATCTGTTTGGAGGCTGTTGAGTATCACCCCATTAGAAAAATGCCCTACCGATTTACCCAGAAACAGCCCATTGAGGTAGACGTTAAGCGCCTGATTCGAGAGCAGATCAACAAGGCCCTGCATCAGCTCACGGAAGAGCTATCGAATGACCCCAAGGAGGCTGTTCACGATGCCCGTAAGCGCTTTAAGAAAGGGCGATCGGTGCTACGGCTGGTGCGAAAAACCATCGATGAATCGGTGTACCAGCGAGAAAATGACTGCCTGCGCCAGACCGGGCGGCTGCTAGCCCCGGTGCGGGATGCCCAGGCTCGGCTCGAAACCCTGGACGATCTGATGGCAACCTACGCGATCGCTATCGACCTGAATCTGTTTACTGAACTGCGGGCAGCGATGGACGCCTACCAGCACCAGATGGTAGCGCAAGTCTTAGACAAGGATGACCTGGTGGCAAGCGTGCTGCCCCAGCTCAAGGAAATGCGCCATCGGCTGGCCGAATGGTCGGTACAGGCAGAGGGATGGGCAGCGATCGCCCCCGGATTTAAGCGCATCTACCGCCAAGGGCGAGAGCGATTTGCAACGGCTTACCAGAAACAAGACGTCGAGTCCTTCCATAGCTGGCGCAAGCGGGTCAAAGACCTGATGTACGACCTGCGAATGCTGAAGCGCCTGTGGCCAGGCCTAATTGATGCCCTAGAAGACGAGGTGCACACCCTCTCTGGCTACCTAGGGGGAGACCACGACCTGAGCGTACTGCAAGATTTTTTGCAGCATCACCGCCTCGACGGCGTCGTAGACGATGCCCTGCTGAAGGTGATTAATCCGCTAATTGATCATCGCCAGGGCACCCTGCGCCAGCAGGCATTTTCCCTGGGCCAGCGGGTCTATGCCGAGAAGCCCAAGCGGTTCATCAAACGCATGGAAGCTTACTGGGATGTCTGGGAGGGTCGTCACCCAGATTAGTCTCCTCTCCCCTAGCCTGGGAGCCAAGGGAGAGGAGAGTGGCAACTAGGCCGTCACCGGAATCTGAATCCCTGAGAGAATCCCTTCTTTGGTGGCCATGTACAGCATTAGATCCACCACCCGCATGGAGTAGCCCCACTCGTTGTCATACCAGGACACCACCTTAAAGAACTGGCTGTTCAGCTCGATCCCGGCGGTGGCGTCAAAGGTGCTGGAGTGGGCATCGCCGGTGAAGTCCGTGGACACGACCGGCTCCTCGGTGTAGGCCAAGATCCCCTTCATCGGGCCTTCAGCTGCCGCCTTCATGGCAGCGCAGATTTCCCCATAGCTAGTCGGCCGTTCCGTCTTAAAGGTCAGATCAACCACCGACACGTCGGGGGTCGGCACCCGCAGGGCCATGCCCGTGAGCCGGCCCTTGAGTTCTGGCAGCACCAGGGCTACGGCCTTAGCGGCTCCGGTGGAAGCCGGAATGATGTTCTGACCGGCCCCGCGGCCGCCGCGCATGTCTTTTTTCGAAGGCCCATCCACCGTAGGCTGGGTGGCGGTGGCAGCATGGACCGTAGTCATCAGCCCCTCAGCCAGACCAAAATTGTCGTTGATCACCTTAGCAATGGGGGCTAGGCAATTGGTAGTGCAGCTGGCGTTGGAGGCGATCGCATCGGTGGCCGGGTTAAAGCCCTCGTGGTTGACCCCCACCAGAAACGTGGGAATGCGATCGGGATCTTTAGTCGGAGCCGACAAAATTACTCGCTTGGCCCCAGCGGCCAGGTGCTGCCTGGCTCCGTCGTAGCCGGTGAACAGCCCCGTTGACTCCACCACGTAGTCAGCCCCAAGCTGTCCCCAGGGTAGTTCTGCCGGGTTGCGTACGGCCATGCAGGGCACCCGCTTGCCATCCACAATGATCGCGTCTTCGGTGGCCTCAACCGTACCGTTAAAGCGCCCGTGGGTAGAGTCGTACTTGAGCAGGTAGGCCAGATTTTCAGGGGGCACCAGATCGTTGATGCCCACAAATTCGATGTTGGGATGTTTGATTGCCGCCCGAAATACTAACCGGCCAATTCGACCAAATCCGTTGATACCGACTTTTAAGGTAGTCATGGAGCAGTGTCCTTGCGATGTAACTTGCAGTCCGAAAAATTCACTTTCCCGATTAAAGGGGGGGGATCACCGCTGCCCTAAGGATCTACTCATTTCCTTCAGAGTCGTGTAACAGCAGATTAAGCTGTTGGCAACTCTGTGGGAGTTCTATGGTTTTTCCTGGTCTTAAGGTCCAATCAACTGCCAACTTAGATACCTCGACTAGCCATCAGTGCCCATTCTGATCATTTACTTAGGGTTAGCGATAACCGCCACAGATCATCCCAGCGACCCGTGCACATAAATCTATATCAACCCCCAAAAT
>PYEQ01000590.1 GCA_003017785.1 filamentous cyanobacterium CCP5
GCTACGGTCCGCATCTGGGAGGTCGGAGGCGGGGCTACGGTGCGGGGAATCGGGCTGCCCGCTCCGGCCCCCAAGGCCTGGGACATTTCGCTGACGGACTGGAAGCGATCGCCCGGTCGGTAGCTCATGGCCTTATCGAGCACCTGGGCCAGACCGGGGCTGACGCTGGCGTACTGGTGCCAGTGCCAGGTGAGATTGCGATCATCCAGCAGGTCTTGGGGTTCGCGCCCGGTGAGCAGCACCACCGCCGTCACCGCCAGGGAATAGAGATCGCTGCTGGGGTAGGCCCGCCCCGACTGCATCTGCTCGCTGGGGGCGTAGCCTGGTTTGCCGACGGTGGTGGCCTGGGTGGCGTCGGGCATTTCCAGGCGGGTGACCACTTCTTTAACCACGCCAAAGTCGATCAACACGGGCAGGCGATCGCGGCGGCGCTGGACGATATTCTCTGGGCTGATGTCCCGGTGAATGATGCCCTTGGCGTGGATGTGGGCCAACACCGGCAGCATCTGCTGGAGGAACTGCCGCACCTCCGCCTCGGAGAAGTTCATGTTCTGCTGGCGGCGCTCATTTAGCAGCTCCCGGTAGGAGGTGCCCTCCACGTAGTCCTGCACCAGAAACAACCGCTGGTCTTCTTCGAAGGTGGCCTGGAACTTGGGAATCTGGGGATGCTCAATCTGGTAGAGAATGTTGGCTTCCCGCTGAAATAGCTGGGTGGCTTTTTCAGAGAAGTGCTCCCCGGTCTGGGGGACAAATTCTTTGATGGCGCAGGCTTCGTTGAAGCGGTTGCGGTCTTCGGCGAGATAGGTACGGCCAAAGCCACCCTGACCCAATAGCTGTTTCAGGTGGTAGCGATTCTGCAAAAGCTTACCGGCAGGGAGGGGAGTTGCCATAGGGAGAAGAAAGGGAGTCGTCTGACGATTACGAGGGAGGCCACACCAGTTTACTGTTCTCCAGGGACTTGGTGCCTGGTGATAGCCCCACTGCTAGACACAGAGGGTACCAAGCCTAGGGACAGCCAGGGCGTGAATAGTGGATATCTTTTTATTATTTGCCCGGATTAGAGGGGGGTGGGGCCTTGAAGTGACAGTTTGTAGGGTGACGTCATCGGGCCCCGTGGGGCTATGCAGAACAAAATTTCGGCTCGAAAGACAGCGATAGAATCAGGGCAGGCTAACCCGCTGTTCTTTACCAAAAAGCATTCGAGTGGCCATTCAGGTTCCCAAATTCAGCATCCCTAAGGGCTATCGTCCCCAGGCAGAAGATACTAGCCTGGAAGCGGATCTGCTGGATTTTTACCTGCTGCGTCAGCGCACCCCCACCGAGCGGTTGAGCATGGCTGCTGCGCTGATGCAGAGCGCCCGCAAGCTCTCCCTACACTGTCTCAGCCGCCAGTTTGCTGACCTTTCCCCTCAGGATTTTTCGCGTAAGTTAGCCGAAACTTGGCTCCAGGAAGACTGCCCGCCCACCTACATTCCCACAGGTTCCGAGATGACCTGGATTCAAGACTCTACCGAACTGGCTGCTCAACTCCACAGCGTTTTTACCACTGTCGAAGTTCCCTATTACGTGACTGGGGGAGTCGCCGCCATCACCTACGGCGAGCCTCGCACCACTCGCGATTTGGATGTGGTGGTTTCGATCCCTCGGGATGCGCTCACGCCTTTAGTCACGGCCCTCGAAGCAGCGGGGTTCTATGTGCCCGGTGTTGAAGATGCGGCGACGGGGAGAATGAGAGCACTGCAAGTCACGCAGATTGCCACCATTTCGCGGGCCGATTTGGTGTTAGCCGACGACAACGACTACGAGCAGCTCAAATTCCAACGGCGGCGGCTGATCCCTCTGCCCAACGGCACCGAAGTCTACCTGGTTTCCCCAGAAGATGTTGTCGTTAATAAGCTGCGCTGGGGGCAGCCAAGTCGGTCTGAAAAGCAGTGGCGGGATGTCTTGGGGGTGCTGAAGACCCAGCAGGAGTATCTGGACTACGAATACATGCACCGCTGGGCAGCGGCGTTTGACTTGTCTGGTGCGCTAGAACAAGCGACCTTAGAATCGGGGGTAAGAGCGATCGCCGATCAGCAATGGGCCACAGCCCTGTATCCTGTCATCACTCGGGCCTTTGCTGTTGCCCAAGAGCGAGGTCGCACCACTCACCCCAGTCCGGGTATGGAAGTCGCCGATGGTAATCGCTATGGGCTAGCGCGGGATAGCTCAACCCAAACCTTCACCGTGGTGGCCAAGCTGGATGACCGAGAAATAGCTCGATACGACTTTTCAGGAACCGTTTTGAGCGCCAGCCCCTCATTGCAGGATCGGCGGGAGTGGCAGGCGATCGCTGCTTTAGTTTGAAAGATTGTGCCCAGACAGCGAGGGGTTAAATGGAGCGTCGTTGAACGGAGCATCAGTTCAAACGGGATTTTGGCTCAGCAGCGTTGATGTAAGGCGTGAATTGTTGATGGGCAGTCATGACAGTGCAGGGGCTAATGCTGAACTCGCTTCACCAGCGGTTGACCTGGTTTCGTGAGTGGCGAAGCTGGCTTCGTGGCTGGCTGAACTCACTTCGTGGCTGGCTAAACTCACCTCGTGGCTAGTTGACCTGAGTTCGTGGCTAGTTGAACTGGGTTCGTGGCTGATTGAACTAGTTTCGTGGTTGGCTGAACTGGCTTCGCCAGCGGTGACACCGGAGTCGTGAGCGGTGATTCTGGTGTCGTGGGCGGTGAAACTGAAGTCGTAGACGGTGACTCTGGAGTCGTGAGTAGTGATTCTGGAGCCGTGAGTGGTGACTTTGGAGTCGTGAACGGTGACTTTGGAGTCGCCAGCGGTGATTCTGGAGTCGTGGGCGGTGACTCTGGAGTCGTGGTTGGCGGCTCTGGAATCATGGGCGGTGATTCTGGAGTCGTGGGCGGTGACTCTGGGGTGGTGAGTGGTTGCTCTAGAGTCGTGAGCGGTGATACCCGCCTCGTAAATGGTTGAACTGATCTAGCCAGCCGTGACTTTTATCCCGTGAGCGGTGAGGCCAGCTTTATAAATTGCCTCGCGGGGTGAGCGGAGTCGAACCCCGCGAGGCGAGGTGCTGAGGGCTAAGTAGAGCCGTGCATGCAATAGCTCCCAGAGGGAGCAAGCCCGGCTTTATAGATGATTGTGTTCCACTTAGCGTCACGGGTGAGACAAGCAGCGCTCCAAGGCAGAGCCTCGGAATGAGAAAAACTCGCCGTCTTGCTCTAGCCACTGAGCGATCGCCTCAGCATCGGTGGCGGGGGCTTTGAGG
>PYEQ01000591.1 GCA_003017785.1 filamentous cyanobacterium CCP5
AGATGTGTATAAGAGACAGACCCTAGACAGACCTCCATCCCCCGGATGGGGGCGGCCGCAGCCTTGAAAACCGCTAATTGTCCAGTTCCACCTGACAGACAGGACACAGGGCTAACACAGAAAACTGGCAGTTCATCAGGGAAAATCCCCGCTCCTCTGCCTCCTGGGTGCCAATCTGAGTAATTAAATCTTCCTGAAATTCCTGCACGCTTCCGCACTGGATGCAAACCAGATGGTGGTGCTGCTCCGTAAATGGCTGGTTGAGTTCGTAGTATCGCTTACCCTCAGCCAATCCCAACTCCCTTAGAAATCCTAAATCGACCATTAAATGCAACGCTCTATACACCGTGGAGATGCCTACGTTTTCCCCCTGCTCGAGTAGGTTTTGATAAATCTCTTCAGCGCTTAAATGTTCGCCTGCGGGGATATCTTTTAAGATGTCTAAAATTTTTTGACGCTGGCTGGTGATCCGCAGCCCCCGCTTATTTAAAAGAGCGCGGAGAACTTCGGAATAGGCTACTGAATGTGGCTGCCTGGAGTAATTACCCATGGTCGGCGATCGCTAAGGAAACCTATTGAAAAACATATTCACTACGGATTAATCTCCTATTGAAAAGCGTATTCAGTCCGGATTAAAACTGCGTCGTCGGTGGTTTTTCATGGACTACAATGGGCGAAAGGTGAGGCCATTCTTGAAGGATTATTGGTCCCAGAAACTGTATGGCAAAACCGGACAGATAGAGTTAGCATTCTCACCATGGCTTGCCTTGGAAGGGCCCCTATTCTTAACTTTTTGGAGAAGTTCCATGCCTACGACTGATACGCTTCTACAAAGCTATGGCGAAATTTCGGACAACCCGATTTTGCTAGAACGATCCACCACTGAGCCGATTACAGAGGGGTTGGGTCGGGTATACGCCAGCTTTATGGCCCTTTACCTGCAATATCAAAAGCATCATTTCGTGGTCGAAGGCTCGGAGTACTACATGCTCCACGAATATTTTTCGGAGAGCTATGAGGCAGTTCAGGGCCACGCCCATGAGATCGGCGAGCGGCTCCATGGCCTCGGTGGAATTCCGGCCCTCAGCTTTGGCAAACTGGCTGAGCTCTGCTGTTTTGAGCCCGAGTCGGACGATGTCTTCCGATGCCGGGGCATGATCGCGCACGATCTGAAGGCGGAGCAGTCGCTGATCGAGATGATTCGGCGCTTGGCCAGTCAGGCGGAAAGCCTGGGCGATCGCGCCACCCGCTACCTCTACGAGAAAATTTTGCTGGAAACAGAGGAACGGGCCTATCATCTGGAGCATTTTCTAACGCGGGACAGTCTGAAGCTGGGCTGGTAAGCCGCCGACCCCCCTTAGGGGCTTGCACCCTCTGCCGTACTGGCTACGGGGGTGCAATTTTTATGGGCCGCCATGGCCAAAGCCGATGACGCTTACGGTTCAAAATAAATCTTCCAGAGGGTCCAACCCGATAGGCTGAGGAAAGCCAAAATCAGCAGCCAGTGGTCAAAGCGTTCAGGATCAAAGCCGTCGGCCATCACCCCTCCCCAGCCTGCTGCTGTGCCAACATCGCCAGGGCCGTCGTCGGGCTAACGCCGTGGAGAGTCCGCCCCCCTGGGGCGATGCGCAAATTGGGCCCCTGCTTGCAGGCTTTCATACAGCCCGTCAGTTCGACGGAAACGTGGTGGAGGTTCGGGTTGCTATCCGCTTCTGCCCGCAGCTGCTGCCAGATGACCTGGCTGCCCTGGCGACAGCACTTACCCTTGCCGCACACTTGAATCCGCACCGGGGCGACCTGATTCTCGTCTCCAGCAGGGGCCGGGAACCTCCCCTGGGGAGCCACTACCATGGCCGCCGACTCCGGCAGGGGCAAAATGTTGATCCCCCGCCAAAGGTCCCCATCGGGATAGGCCCAAACCTGAATAAGGGCCCCGGGGAGCAGCTCTCGGACCAGCATGGGCCGCAGATATTTAGGCAGCTTGATGGGGTATTCCAGGGCTCCCGATGCCAGCACCAGGCCCTTGAGCTTGCCCTTTTCTGAACGCCAGGCGGCGACATACTGCCCCTGAAGCACCTGCCCCTGGGGACGCTGGAAAGTGTCAGCGGCACCGGCGGCGGTGGAGGAGTAGGTGGATATCATCGCTGCACCTGCTGCTGCCAGCAGCCCTCTAGGTGGGCCGCTAGTTCCGCCCGAGACTGGGTCCAAGAGCGAACAACGCTCCACACCAGCAAAGCCTCGGTGGGAGTGGCAAGGATTACCTGCAGGGGGCGCCCGGTGGCGCAGCGGCAGGGGATCGCCAGTTCCTGCAAACGGTTGAATACATTCCAACGATCTATGGGGTTTAGATCGCAGGTGGCGATCGTCGTCGAGATTACATCATCCATCGAGTGGGTATCCATCGGATAAGCACAGCTCAACATTCTGGATTGGGTCTTGGCCTGGTCCCCTCCGGTAGCCCCGTCCAGCTTGATAAGAACAAGTCGCCATAAGCACTGCTCTAAACAAAACCAGCGTCGGCATCAAACGACGGGCAAACGCCCATATCAACCACGACGTCAAGGTTTTCAGCCCCCAAGGGGAGGACACCAGGGCTATTTAGGAGAAAGGCTTAATGAATAACGATGTCAACAACTTAACCAATTCTGGATTTAGATGCAACACATTTTCAATAAGCAAGGCAAATCCTTCCCCCGGCCAGGGTGGTTCCCTGGTTATCTGGGAGTCTATGGAGACCTAGTCAGGCAGGGCAAAGATATCCGCCAGAACGCTGGTATCCTGAATGCGCCCAGGGTCAGGGGCGTCGTACACCACCATGAGCTGGGAGTCATCGGCCACCAGGGTCATACCTTCCGCTTTCTGACTGCGGTACTGATCCAGCAGCTCCAGGAGAGGCTCTGGGGTAAACCAGTGGCCCTCTAGGCCCCTCAGAGCGGCTGGCAGGCGGTAAAGATGAGCCAGCCCGTCGATGTCCAGGGTCGGCCCGGCCAAAATCAGCAGGTCGCTGCCCGCAAAGCACAGATCGCGAATGCCGTGGCCGCCCAAATCCAGCCAGTATTTGCGGTAGCGATCGCGGGACTTGTCAAGCTTTAGGGTCGCCTCATCATCGGCGGTGAGAAACAGCTCCAGCAGCAGCGCCCAGCCCCGCAGTACTGGTCCTCGTAGCCCCACAAATACGCGGTCAGCCGCCACCGCAATGCCTTCAAT
>PYEQ01000592.1 GCA_003017785.1 filamentous cyanobacterium CCP5
GGGGCAAGGGAAGCGAATTGTCGGCTATGGAGCAGCGGCTAAGGCGACAACCCTGCTGAGCTATGTCGGCATTGATCGGCAGCTGTTGGACTACATCGTCGATCTCAGCCCCCGCAAACACGGCCTCTACATGGGGGAGAATCACCTGCCGATCTATCCGGTGGAGCGGCTGCTGGCGGATCAGCCAGATTACGTGCTGCTGTTGGCCTGGAACTTTGCCGAGGAAATTATGCAGCAGCAGTCAGAATACCGCTGTCGGGGTGGGCAGTTTATTTTGCCGATTCCCGAACCCGAGGTGGTTTAAGCCAGCAGGGCTTTCAGCATTGACGGTTTCAGGATACGGGTTTCGGGGCGTCGGTTTCGGAGTACAGGTACAGGCATACAGGTAGCGATCGATTGGGGAACCGGACTATGGCAACAGTGGCCGAGGCATTACAGCTAGCCGTTCAGCATCAAAAAGCCCACCGCTGGGGACAGGCCGAACAGATCTACCGGCAGATTCTAGCCCAGCAGCCAGGACACCCTGACGGTCTCCACGGCCTCAGCCTGCTGGCCCAGCAGCAGGCTCGCTACCCCCAGGCCGAACGGATTCTACAAAGCCTGATAAAGTCCCAGCCGCTATCGTTTAAGGCCTGGTTTAGCCTGGGCAATGTGCACCAGCTTCAGGGTCAGCTCTTAGAAGCGGAGAGCGCCTATCACCAGGCGATCGCCCTCAAGCCTCAGGTGGCCGCCCTTTACAACAACCTGGGCTATACCCTCTACCTCCAGGGCCGCTTGGAAGCCGCGATCGAGCAGTACCACCGGGCCTTAAAACATCAGCCGGAGTTTCCGGAAGTGCAGGTGAACCTGGCCCAGGCCATGGCCGATCTGGGGCAGCTGCCGTCGGAGCTGCGGGTTCGCTGTGCCGCCTTAAGCCACAGTCTGGGGCGATCGCGGCGCCAGGCCGGTGACTGGTCCGGGGCAGCTGCTTATTTTCGGCAGTCCACTCGGTTTCAGCCAGATTGGGCGGTCGCCCAATACGACCTGGGGGTGGCGCTCCAGGCTACCGGGCAGCTGGACGCGGCCGTGCCCTGCTTTCGCCGAGTTTTAGCAGCTAACGATCAGGGGGCTGAGCCCTACCAGATCCTGGCAGAACAAAAGCTGGGTTATGGGCCAGCGGGCCAGACAGCCCGCCTGAAGGTGGCCGTCATCTGCCAGCCCTTCGTAATGACTCAGTTTCCCCAGCCGGCAGACTCCATCGGGATTTTGACCTACGAGCTGGTTCGGCGGCTGGCCCAGAGTTGCGACGTGGTGGTCTATACAGCCGGCCCCCAGCGGCACGAAGCGTTCCACGGGGGAGTCTGCTACCGATACCTACCGGTGACATCGGATCAAACCTGGCTGCGACGCTTAGAACGAGTACCAGGGCTATTTACCTCCGGTCACCCTAGCTTTGGCTCCAGCCTGTACTACCGAGGCTTTGCCGACGCCGTTGCCCAGGATCTGCAGCAGCACCCAGTAGATGTGGTACATATCCACAACCTGGCTCAATTTGCTCCGGTGATTCGTCGCCGCAACCCCAACAGTCAGATCGTGCTGCACATGCACTGCGAGTGGTTGAAACAGCTGCCTCAGTCAGGGCTCGAAACGCATCTGGGCTGCGTAGACCGGGTGATTGCACCGAGCGCATATATCGTTAGTCAGGTGCAGCAGCGGTTTCCGCAGATGGCGGAGCGCTGTCTGGTGCTGCCTAACGGGGTGGATGTGGACCGCTACTGGCCAGCCCCAGCGGCTCCGGCCCCCCGATCTGAAAAGCATCTGCTCTATGTAGGGCGGGTCTGCCCGGAAAAGGGAATACACACGCTGCTGGAAGCCTTTGAACGGGTGCTCGATGAGGAACCACTGGCCCGGCTGACCCTGGTTGGGCCGGTGGGGGTGATTCCCTACGACTATCTGGTGGGTCTCAGCGACGATCCGCGGGTGGCGGCCCTGGCCCCCTTTCACCAGCCCGATGCCTGGTCGGACTATCTGCGGCGCTACATGCACCGAATTGGCGATCGCGACGACAACCCCATGGCCAATCCCGTCACCTTTACAGGCCTCGTAGCTCCGGCAGAGCTACCCCGTTTCTACCAGCGCTCAGATTTGTTTGTTTTTCCCTCCGTCTGCCATGAGGCCTTCGGGTTGCCGATCGCGGAAGCCATGGTGGCTGGGCTGCCGGTGGTGGCCTCAACCGGTGGGGCTTTCCCAGAACTGGTCGTGCCCGGAGAAACTGGACTGCTGGTAGAACGGGGAGACCCGACGGCCCTAGCAGAGGCCCTGCTCACCCTGCTGGGCAACGCCGAAATCTGTCAGCGTCTGGGGCGGACGGGGCAGATCCGAGCCCTCAATCACTACAGCTTTGATCAGATGACTAATGGGCTGCTGAAAATTTATCAAGGTTTGCAGCCCCTCGCTTAGGCCCTACGGAGCTGCCAAACCAGCGTTAACCAGGTATTTGTCCAACCTTTGACTCACTGCCATGAACCTGCCGACCCTCAACCTGCCCATCGACCTGCCAATCCGGCGACTGTATCGATCGCTCATCAGCCTGGGGCGTCAGATGGGCGATCGCACTCAGCTAAGTCGTTCTGCCATTGTCTTTGCTCCTCACCCCGACGATGAGACATTAGGCTGCGGCGGCACGATTTTACAGAAAAAGGCAGCGTCCGCTTCAGTGAAAATCGTGCTGATGACCGACGGTAGCCGCTCCCATGGGTTGATGGCGCCAGCCCAGCTGAAGGCCCTGCGCGCTCAAGAAGTGCTGGCCGCCGCTGAACGGCTAGGGGTGCCAGCGGTGGATGTTCTGAGTTTAGGGTTCGAAGACTCCACCCTGGCCCAGAACCAGGGGGCAGCGGTGCAGCAGGTGAAACAGATTTTGTACAAGGTTTTCCCCGAAGAAGTCTACGTGCCCTATGGCCGGGACGGGGTGCCCGACCATGATGCGACCCAGCGCATTGTCACCACCGCCGTTAGGCAGACGGGCATCGCCACGACTGTCTGCGAATATCCGGTGTGGTTCTGGCATCACTGGCCCTGGATTTCCGCCTCTGCTGGAGCAGCAGAGGCGGTCCCTAGACGCTGGCAGCCAGGACTGACGCTGCTGCGGGAGTTTCGCTGGGCGGTAGATATTCGCTCCGTCGGCGATCGCAAGCGAGAGGCCCTAGCCCAGCATCGCTCCCAGATGACCCGTCTACAGCCCGATCCCAACTGGTCGATTCTGCCAGAGGTGGCCC
>PYEQ01000593.1 GCA_003017785.1 filamentous cyanobacterium CCP5
ATCGGCGCCTGACCGAGCTGATGGTAAAACTCGGCCACCAGCCCTGAAGCCCCAATATCGCTGACGGACCACAGACTGGCCATCACCGTTTTCACTCGAGACTGCACCGCTGCCCCGGCAAATCCCAGTTCAGCTTCTAAATCCCCCAGGGCCGTGCGGCAAGCGCTCAAAACCGCCAGCTCCACCTGGGGCTCTTGCCAGTTGAGATTTCGAAATTCGCTCAGCGGCAACACCCGATCTCGAAACTGGATGTAGGAGTTTTCCGGCTGCCCCTGGCGAAAGCTGGCATGGGTCGCCAGGTGAACAATTTCCTGGTCCGTCCGCCGACTTTGTAAATTAGCGTAGTTGAAATCATCGTCGCGGTAGACTTCTGCCGACCGCTGATTTTTTGCAAATGTCGAGAGCTCAACGGACACGGCGGGCAAAGCTCCCCCGGATCGGATATCTCCGCCGCCAGAGAAATCCGAAGTGCCCATGGCCAGTACTCGCGCATTCCGCAGGCTGACATAGCGGGTATCGGTGAGACTCAGGGAGGGCATTAACCCAACGCTGTAGTCTTCAATCACGAAGGATTCGCCATTGTGCAGGGCGGCGATCGGCAGCGATCGCAGTCCTCCATCCATGATGAACACCAGATTGTCGACCTCCCGGTCTTGGAATTCCCTTTCCAGGGGCTCCACCAGCATTTGGTAGAGCTGCTGGGAGGGCTCCAATAGGGGCACCGGATTACGCCGCCGCACCGGGCTGGTGATGTCGCTTTCCATCTGGCGGGCGAGTTCTAATACGCGATCGCGGGTAGCCCCCGGAATGCCGACCTGAACAACGTCCCCTTGCCCAGTTACCAGGGTTAAAAACAGCAAATCCTGACGAGGATCGTTCGGTATCTCAGGAATCAAATTGTTAGATGAATCGACAATACCTGATTCTTTGTTCAGAGCCGCGCCGTCTGATCCACCGTCTGCTGGCGCACGGTCGGCTGGCCTACTATCTGCAAGATTTTCTTCGCTGTCAATGACGGGGGCAAAGCTGACGTATATGAGAGCCGGTCTGACACCGGTCTGAGATTCCAGTTCTAAGAGGATTTCACGGCTATCTTCTACGTCTTTGATGGGCGTTTCTCCAGGTAAGTCTAAATACTCTTCAAATTCATTGGTATATAACTCCTCAATCTCTGAAAGCAACCGACTGACTTCTGGAGAAGGATCGACGGTGATAACTGTATCTGGCGTTGAATCAATCGGACCTGACCCAGGTTCCGAAGTGGGTTCTGGATACTCGATAATTTCTAGCCCATCCACAGGCAGAACAGATTCTGTTGCCGTAATAATTCCAATGCCGTTGCTATCAAATGTCTCTGGAAATTCGCGGATGGGGTCGAGGGAGAAATCGCCCGTCGTGATCGTCCCGGCAGTTCCGTTCTGGCTAGCATCACCGACGATGAATGGAATCCCTAACGGGCCACCGCCATGGCGGATCGTGATGGTGCCGCTGCCAGCTCCGCCAGCGGTAGATATGCTTGCCCCGCTGGTATTTTGAGAAGAAAAAGTATCCGTTGCCCTGAAGAACCGCTGGGTGGTGATATCGACACCGCCCCCCGTTGAATTGGGTCCACCCTCAGCGTTGATAAAGCCAACCTGGATGTCCCCTTGAGGATCGAGAAAAACATCTCCTCCTGGACCAAAGGAAGAACTCGTGTCGATACTGCCGGTGGTGATGCTGTCTTGAGCGACTATAACAACCGGACTCCCGCCGAAAGTAGAAATGTTTCCCGTATTGACAGCTCCGGTTCGAGCCGTGACTGCGATCGCCGATGAAGCATCAAAACTAAGTATGGCTGCATCATCCCTAATAGCAGACCCTCCGCTGAAAGCCGCCGTATCAGATTCCGAGCTGAACTGTGAAATGTCGCCGGTGGTAACCCCATCCTCTGCTAGTAAAGCAATCTGCCTGTCAAAAGATTGAATGTTACCTGTACTGATCGCTCCTGTCTGAGAGTTGATTTGTATATCAGATGAGGTGGTAATGTCACTGTTGAAGGCTATGTCGCCATTTACAGTGACATTGTTTCCTAGAAAAGTGGAGGGGCTATTAACAATTAGCTGAGTCAGGGGCACTGTTTGACCAATCCCCCTGGCAAATTGAACAAAGCCATCGGGAGCATTAATGTTTAGAGCCTGCTCCCCATCGATAGGACCTAAGAAGATCAGACTATTATCTGGTCCGGTGTTGTTGATGGTAACGTCATCGCCTAAAGAAATATTCCCAAGGAATCTCAGCGAAGTGCCCGTTGTAATGTCTTGGTCCAAAACAGTGGAAATTTGAGCTGCATTGACATTGGTACCCCGGGGTAGTCCACCGTTGATGGCTGCTTGTCCAGTTGATGTTTGTATAGAGATCGGATCTAAAAATTTAAATGGCTGAATAGTGAGGTTGCCACTGCCATCTTCGTTGCCAATCACGATTCGGCTAAACCCATCTTGAATCTGTTCAAGCTCTGAACGAGTCAAATCCAGATTTGCCGTTGAGTTGTTATTTCCGCCGATCGCAATGCTTTGTGCTGAATCAAAAGGCGTTAGGGTTAGCTGACCATCACCCGCGATCGCGCCATTTAAATCAATTTCATCGCTGGTTAAACTCAAGTCATTCCCTTCATTCCTTACCGAGAGAGCACCGACCGTTAAAGGCCCTCCACTGGCAGTGATATCTAGCTGTCCTGAAATCGCTGAACCTTCAGTGCTGCTAACCGTGAGATCGCTTAAGTCCGTAAGAAATAGGTCGCCGCCTACTCCGTCTATATTCAGTCGATCAACAGTTGTGACTAGGGGAGCCTCCTCTGCACCCACCGATCCAAATGTATTTAGGGATAATTCTGCAGCAGTAATATCTGTCCCAAATCCAGGACTAGAAACCGCGCCCGTGTTTAACGTCAGCGTTCGTCCTTCACGCAGTACGATTCCGTTATTGAAGGTGGTATTTCCGCCTCGCAATTCCACATTAAAGCCATCGAGAACGCCTGTCAGGAAAATATCGCCAGAATCACCAACATTAATATCGCCAGTTCCTTCGGCTTGTCCAATGACCAGATTGCCGACAACTTCCCCTGCCCCCGCAGTTCTAAAAGCTCGCAGTTCAGTAGCCGTTAGATTAAAGTCGTCACCACTGTTATTGAGATTGATTGTTTGAGCAGAATCAATGGGTTGCAGCGTGACAGTCGCCGCTCCAGAGTTAAGGAAAATATCATCACTGATATTGAT
>PYEQ01000594.1 GCA_003017785.1 filamentous cyanobacterium CCP5
ATTCTGGTCAAAGGTGGCCCCGGTACAGGCAAATCCACCCTTGCCCTTTACCGCGTTCAACGGCTCCTGGAACAGGGCTGCCAGCCCATCCTCTTCACCACCTACACCAAAGCCCTCGTTGCCTACTCCGAACAACTACTAGAGCAACTCCTCGGACAACCTCCCAAAGCAGCCGGAGTCGAAGTCACCACCGTAGACTCGATCGCCCGTCACTACTACGTGCAGGCTGGCGGACAAACCCACTTTGCCAAAGTGGAGCAATGCCTGGACTGCCTGGAAACTGCCCTGCAAACGGCTGATATTCCTGGCACTAACTCCTTCGATCGCCAGGTACGTCGGCAGACGCTTCAGCGGTTAGGAAGCCCCTACCTGCTGCAAGAAATCCAGGATGTGATCGAAGCCTGGGGCATTGCCAATCTGGAGGATTACCTGAACCACGATCGCAAAGGACGGGGGGTTCCCCTTAGAGCTAACCTGCGGGAAGCCCTCTGGTCGATCTATCAGACTTGGCGCAACATCATGGGGCAAAAGGGCTACCTCACCTGGGAACAACTCCGCCTCAAGGCACTGGAAATTCTCCGATCCCTCCCTGAAGCTCCCTATCAAGCAGTGGTGATCGATGAGGCACAAGACCTCTCTCCGGTGGCATTGCGCTTCCTGCTGTCACTCGTTCCGTCGCTGGATCAGGTTTACCTGACCGCAGATGCTTCCCAATCACTTTACCAGCGTGGCTTTAGCTGGAAACAGATTCATGCTGACTTGAAAGTTGCCGGACGCACTCTCCTGCTCAAACGCAACTATCGCAACACACAGCAAATCGCGGCAGCTTGTGCCACTATCCTTCAGGGCACCCAAGTAGGCGATCCCGATTGTATTGTGCAAGAGCTTTCTCCCTACCAGGGTGATGTGCCCGCTATTTTCCTGAGCGATAGCCGCGATCGAGATATCAAAGCCATTCAGACCTTCTTCATCCGTGCAGCCAAACGATTTCGGCTACCGATTCATGGTGGTGCGGTACTCTGCCCTAATGGGCAATTGGGGAAAACGATCGCCCAGCAGTTCGTTGACCAAGGACTCAAAGCCAAATTTGTCACAGGCGATCAAATTGACATTAATGCACCCTATATCAAAGTGCTGACGCTCCATTCAGCAAAAGGGCTGGAGTTTCCCTTTGTGGCAGTCGTTGGCTTGCAAGAAGGCAAACTTCCCTACCTTTCCTCAAATCTGCCTCCCGATGAAATTCCTACCGTTACCGACGAACAACGCCGCCTGTTCTACGTTGGCTGCTCCCGTGCCATGCGTGCCCTTCTCGTTTGTGGCTCCCAAGCGCAACCCTCTCCGTTCTTAGCTCCCCTGATTTCTCCTGATTGGCAGATCGGGAATCGGGAGTTGGGAGTCGGGAATCGAACTCATCCAAAATCCAAAGCCTAAAATTCAAAATCCTATGAAGCTTCCCGTTAACCTTCAGGAACTCCTCCAACAAAACGAACAGACGATCGCTACCATCAGTGCTTTAATCGGGCAGGGCAGCGCGATCGTCAATTGTGCTGGAGTCGAAGCCATTCCCCCAGAACAGCTTACTCTCCTGCTCTCTGGGATTCCAGCGGAGTGGGATTTGGTCGAACTGGCACAGGTATTAGACCAGGAAACCCTGACCGAAAGCTTTGCCCATCAACTGACCCAGGAGATCGATCGTAGACTAGGACGAACAGCGGGAATCGAGAATCGGGAATCGGGAATCGGGGAACGATGCTTTACCAACGGCTCCCCACTCCCTCTAGATGTCTTCAACCTGCGGAACGAAGTCATCTCCGACTACCGCCGCTACATTGAGAGCTTTTTGCGGATTAGAGATCCCAAAGTCGAGCAGTTTGTCCACCAGGAACTCGAACGGGGGCAACTCTGGACTGATCCTTTATTGCAACTGAATCCATCCTATAAGCAGGGAGCCACGATTCACGAATTGATTCAACGGGGAGTATTGCATCCTGACTGCGAACGATACTTCCCTGGCTTCCGTTTCCGCTATCACCAGGAACAAGCATTTCTTGCTGCACAACGGCAGGAACCTTATGTTCTAACTACTGGTACAGGGTCAGGAAAGAGCATGACCTATGTTGTACCTCTATTTGATGATCTACTACGTCATCCCGAAGTTAACGGAGTCAGAGCGATTCTGGTCTATCCAATGAATGCTCTGATCAATTCTCAGAAACAAGAATTTGACAAGTTTCTGGAAAACTTTCCCCACACCCACATTCGAGTTGAGCAATACACCGGACAGGAAAATCTAACCAAGAAGACGGAAATTCAGAACAATCCACCCCACATCCTCTTGACCAACTACGTGATGCTGGAGTTGATGCTGACCCGCACCCACGAAGAAAAGCTGGTTGTCTCCCCAGACCTGAAGTTCCTGATTTTAGATGAATTGCATACCTACCGGGGACGGCAGGGAGCCGATGTGGCCATGCTGATTCGCAAATTGCGGCAGCGATCGGGTAAAGATTTGCTCTGCATTGGTACTAGTGCCACGATGTCTACAGAAGGCGATCGAGAAAATCGTCGCGTGTCACGTACATATTCCCTAAGGAGTTTCTACAACGCGTTAGGCCAATGGCCCAGCGCGCAGGGGCATAGACCAGGCACATCCACAACCACAGCGAAGGGGCCACGGCCTGTGCTGCGGCAGAGGTTGCCTTTTCTAGAGACGTAGTTAGTGGTAGATGACGGTTCGCTATGGTTTCCTCACAGTTTTTTTCTGCCAACGCAGAGCGGCAATTCGCGCAGCAATCCGTACCGGCGTCGCCTGGTACAGCCCCCCAAAGTCTCGGCAGCAGCCCAGCGGCTTCTCCCCCCTGGATTTTAGACACCCTCTTTCGCAACCTGAACTACGACCTAGAGCAAGTGGCCGATGTCATCGACCCCATTCTGACGGCTCAAAACCACTGCTATCGCACCGACTGGTACGTGCAGGGCATTGTGGCCGAGGATCGCGCCTTTCTCAGCACCAACATCAACCCCGATCGCGCCATTCTGGTGACGCTCTGCGGTACTCGCTGGCTGCTGGGTCAGGGCGGTCGCTGCACGGTAGTCATGCCCGAGCCGGGTATTGCCGACTGCCATGCGGCCCTCAATTTTGACCCGCTGCGGGGCTTCTTTCTCACCGACTTAGGGACCGGCGGAGGAACCTGGGTGAATGGCCGTCCACTAGCTCCGGCCCAGCGTCACTACCTGCAAGATGGCG
>PYEQ01000595.1 GCA_003017785.1 filamentous cyanobacterium CCP5
GGATAGATTCAGCACGGGGCGCACGGGCAGCAGAATCGCCCGACTGGGAATAATCTCCTGGAGCTTACCCACCGCCACCAGGGAACCGACAAAGGTGACGGTGCCGATGAACACGCCGAGGTAGATTTCTCCCCGGTGAATCAGGGCTTCCGCACCGGCATAGCCGGTGCCCGGTTGGAGGTATTCGGCAAAGGCGATCAGCACTGCCGCCAAACCGACAAAGCTATTCAGCAGCGCCACCATTTCCGGCATGGAGGTCATCGCCACCCGAGAAGCAGCCAGAATCCCGACCAGCACGCCAATGCCGATGGAGCCCGCCTGGATGCCGTAGCCCTGGGAAACGGACGCCGCCGCCAGCATGGCCACGACCATGCCGATGATGCCGTAGACATTGCCGCGCTTCGCCGTCTCCTGATAGGACAATCCCCCCAGGCTGAGAATGAACAAAGCAGTAGCCGCAATATAGGCCACCGTAACGAGATTGTTGGACATGTTGGGTTAAGAAATAACGTCTGTGGAGTGGGGAAGTGAGGAGTGAGGAGTGAGGGGCGCTGGCTTTCTCCCTTTGGGAGACGCTAAAGCGAATGACTCCGCTCAGCCAGCGAGTTCCCTGATCAGCTAGCGCGTTCCCTGAGCGGAGTCGAAGGGAACATCCACCTCACCGATTTCCTACCGATGGAACATATTCAGCATTCGCTGAGTGACGGTGAAGCCACCGGCAATGTTAATGGTGCCGAGCAGGATGGCGATCGCCCCCAGTATCGTCACCGCGTTAAATTCGCCGGTAATTTGCAGCATGCCGCCGATGATGATGATGCCGCTGATGGCGTTGGTGACGCTCATCAGGGGAGTGTGCAGGGCGGGGGCCACGTCCCAGATCACCTTCCAGCCCAGGAAGACCGCCAGAACGAAGACCGTCAGGTGGGACAGGAAGGATTCCGGTGCCCAGATACCAACAGCGGTGAGAGCCAGAATGGCCACAGCAGGCCAGATCAGCTTCTGGATCACGCCGCCGGACTTGGCGGTGGGAGTAGCTTCCGGCACCTGCTTCTCGGTAGCGACCGGGGGCGGGCTCGGCGGCGCGGCGGGCTTGGGCGCGGGCCAGATGATCTCACCTGCGTGGATCACTGTAGTGCTGCGAATCACCTCGTCGTCTAGGTTGACGTGGTACTTCTCCTGGCCCCCCAGCTCATGCATCAGCTGCACCAGATTGTTGCCGTAGAGCTGGCTGGCCTGGGCGGCCATGCGGCTGGGCAGGTCGGTCAAGCCAATGATGGTGACGCCGTTGTGGGTGTGGATTTCGTGGGGCTGGGTGACACCGCAGTTGCCTCCCTGCTCCGCCGCCAGATCCACCACGACTGAACCGGGCTTCATGCTTTCAACCATTTCCTGGGTGATCAGCAGCGGCGCTTTCTTGCCAGGGATCAGGGCGGTGGTGATGATGATATCGACTTCCTTGGCCTGCTGGGCGAATAGCGCCATTTCAGCGGCGATAAACGCCTGGCTCATGGTCTTGGCGTAGCCGCCTTCCCCTTCTCCAGAGTCATCGTCTTCGAAGTGCAGCTCTAGAAACTCAGCCCCGAGGCTCTCCACCTGTTCTTTCACCGCCAGGCGGGTATCGAAGGCTTTCACCTGGGCTCCCAGGCTGCGGGCGGCGCCGATCGCCGACAGGCCCGCCACCCCGGCACCAATCACCAGCACCTTCGCCGGGGGCATCTTGCCAGCAGCGGTGATCTGGCCGGTGAAGCAGCGGCCAAAGCTGTGGGCTGCCTCAATTACCGCCCGGTAGCCCGCCAGGTTGGCCATGGAGCTGAGGGCGTCAAGCTTCTGGGCCCGGGTAATCCGGGGCACCGAGTCCATAGCCATGGCGGTAATCCTATGGCTGGCCAGGCGCTCCAATAGCTCTGGGTTCTGGGCGGGCCAGATGAAGCTCACCAGGGTGGTGCCTTCCCGCATTAGGTCAATTTCGTCGGCTTCTAAATCTGGCTGGTACTGGGGTGCCCGCACCTTCAGCACGATGTCGGCGGCCTGCCAGAGCTGACGGGGATCGTCGATTAGCTCACAGCCCACAGAATCATAGGCGCTGTCGGGAAAGTTAGCGGCGGCCCCGGCTCCCCGTTCCACGAGCACCGTAAAGCCCAATTTCTGAAGCTTTCGAGCCGTGTCTGGTGTAGCGGCAACACGGCACTCCCCATATCCTCGTTCCCTCGGAATGCCGATGCGCTGGGGCCGCTCCTGGGCAGACGGCTGACGTTGCCCGAGATCGGTAGTTAAAGTCATCCAGAAATCCTCATTGTGCTGATCCAACCCCTGCACTAAAGCCAGCAACAGCGCCTAAAAATCGGCACCCGCAGCATCCCAAATGCAGATTTGGTCAAAAATCTCTAACAGTTTTGGATGTTAAAGGGCCAGGGTTTGATTGCGGGCAAACTTCAAGAATGTTTCAAGAATGTTTTAAGTAAGTGAGAGTTCAATCTTTGGGGATCAATGAGCCGCCCTCGGAAATCAGCTAAAACTGGGACTGATTTAGGCTGCTGGGGGCAGAAACGGGATAACATGGGCTTTCTAACCCCTGGAACCTCTCTTAGGGAGCGATTGCGCTGCTTTAAGGGTTTTCGGCAATGTAATGATTTTTAGACATGTTTGCGAATTCGATACCCAAGGGGCTGGCCCCGCTCTGCTAGAACTTTGGACTAACCTGGCATTCCCGTGGCGAAGCAGCCAACCATGAACCGTCGGCATCCCTCCTGGCTGTGGGGGCTGTTTGTCCCCGCCGGGATGCTGCTGGGGGGAATTGTTTTTCAGCCAGGGATCAGCGATCGCCTCTTTGCCCTCGGCTTTTTCCTGCTGCTGATTGAGCAGGCCCGCATGGCCCAAGTGGATCTCGATCGCTTAGCTACCGTTGCCGCTGAGGTAGACGATCCCCGCCTGAAGCGCTTCGACTGGGTCACGAAAACCACGATCGCCCTTGAGCTGGTGGGGTTCTACCTGGCGGGGTTCTATTTGGGCTGGGGGGCGATGGTGATTCTCGCCAGCCAGGTCTGGTTTCATCTGCTGGCAGGGGTTGAGCTCCATCCCGGCATCCCCGACCCGATTCGCCCCTGCGGCCCCTGGCAGCGTCCGGCCCTGCTGGCGGATTTGGTGGCCATGGTGCTGGCCGGGTGCTGGCTGCGAAACATTGCCCCTGTAGCCATGGCGGCCCTGATGCTGGCCATTGTGATCGCCTACGGCCTGATCAAATAC
>PYEQ01000596.1 GCA_003017785.1 filamentous cyanobacterium CCP5
CCCCAAATCCCCCCGAAACAGCTCCCCGATGTAGATAAAGAACTGCTCGAACAGGGTTTTGTCTAGCCCCAGGCTGCGGCGCACCTCTTCGATCGCCTCTGCGGTGGCGGCAGGCCCGGCAAAGAACGCCGCCGGATCGCCGGGAAGCGCTCGCGTTAGCAAAAAGGTGACGATCACCACGCCGATCACGCTAGGCAACGCCCCCAAAACGCGACTGCCGATGATTTGAACCGTAGATTTTTTCGCCATGAGGATTCCGGTGAAACAGAATAGGGCAAATGTTCGGGAACCGTAGGGGCGCACGCCGTGCGCCCTGCGGGGATTAGGCACGAATGCAATGATTCCGGTGGGAATTGCGGGGCGATCGCGGGGTTAAGCTAGAGCGCATGCTATGCGCCCCTACGGATTGGGGGCGATGGCCCTTCAGGGCCGGTCCTTGACCATCGCCGATTCAACTACGCTTTTTGCAACTGGCGGAAATCTAGCTGCCGGTGGAACCAATACTGGTAGCCGCTAACGCTGGGCTGCATGGCTACGGACAGCTTCGGCTGGACGATGGGGACTCTGGGCATTTCTTCCCAGGCCATGCCGATGAAGCCTTCGACGTTTTCTTCATACTCCGGCTTGCCCGGTTCTGAGGCCAGGGCCGCCTCGATCATCTTGTCCATCTCTGGATTCTTGTAGGAGCTACCGTTGAAGGTCGCATCCTGGCCGTGGTAGGCGTAGAAGAAGAAATAGTCAGGGTAGTTGAGCCAGCCGCCGAAGTTGTTGATGATCATCGGGCGGCTCTTTTCCACCAGCACTGATCGGAAGTTGGCGTTGGGCACTTTCTCGATGTTGACGGTGATTCCCAGTTCCGCCAGGGACTCCTGCAGCAGCACCACCGTCGGTTCGGCCCACTCCTTGTTGCCCATGTCGAAGGCCAGGGTGGTTTCAAACCCATTGGGATAGCCCGACTCGGCCATCAGCTTTTTGGCCATGTCCATGTCGGTCTTGTAGGGGGTGGGCTGGGGCCACTCGACGGTGCTGGGCTCGAAGCTGCCCTCGCCATACATGGGCACCGCCTGACCGTACAGCGCCGTTTCCATGATGGCGTCATAGGGGGTAGCGTAGGCCACGGCCTGCCGCACCTTTACATCGGCGAAGGGGTTTTCTGCACCCTTCAGCTGGGCATTGGAATGCATGTCGATGGAGTAGAGGCAGTTCTCAATCGGCGTCGAAACCATCGTGAACTGGCCCATCTCCGAAAGCTCTTTCTGGTCTTTCTCCGAAAGGTCGTAGTTGATGTCGATGTCCCCCTTCTCTAGCAGCGCCCGGCGGTTGCCTGCTTCCGGTACGTTCAGCAGAATCACTTCCTGCACGGCCGGCAGCGGCCCGGACTTCCAATCATCAAAGCGTACCAGGGTGATTCGCTCATTGGGCTTGAATTCGCCCAGGGTGTAGGCTCCGCTCCCGGCGTCGTTCATGTTCAGCCACTCGGCTCCCCAGGGATCTTCTGCGGTGAGATGGGGCTTGACTAGCTCAGAGTTGATCACCACCGGAATCGGCACCGCCATATCGATCATGGTCAGCTTGTCGGGGCGCAGAAACTTCACCCGGAAGGTGTGATCGTCAACGACCTCAAACTGGTCGGGATTTTCCAGGGCTCCGGCCTTCATCTGAAAGGTGGGGAAGCCGCCGATGGACACCGCCCGGTCGTAGGACCATTTCACGTCGTTGGCGGTGACGGGGGCACCATCGTGGAAGGTAGCATCCTGGCGCAGATTGAAGGTGACGGACATGCCATCTTCGGCCATTTCCCAGCTTTCGGCGAGTTCCGGCTCTAGCACCGTGTAGTCGTAGGAAATAGAACCGTCCGGGAGCTCCTTGGTGCCAAAGGTCATCAGGCGATCGTACATGGCCCAGGAAACCCCGTAGGCGGGGCGGTTTGTGCCCACCCGATGCAAATCTAAGCTGTTGGGAAAGCCACCGCCCTGGACGACGGTCAGCTTAGCATCAGTTACCTTAGCGCCAGACTCAGCTGACCCTGTAGCGGAGGGAGCCTTGTTAGAACTACAGGCTTTGAGACCATTGGACAGGGCAATACCGGCGGTAAGTCCAAGCCCAGTTTGAATTAAGCGTCGGCGTCTCATGGCAGTTGTTAGGTGTTGGGACAAAAGAGAAAAAAGCTATCTAAATTCAAATCAAATTTGATAGCTAAGCTGCTTTTCAAAAAGCAGTAAAATCGGCTACAGTTTATGCAGCCAGTGTGAAGGAACGGTGCGTAAGTTGTGCCCAACCCTATCGTCACCGGGGGCAATTTTTAGAGAACAATTCGGGAAGAAATCGGGAAGATTTACGACTTATGCAGAAGTCATGCTCAGGGAAAGGGGCTTGAGTTGCTGATAAAGATAAGGGGGCGAGTGGCCTGTGCTTGAGTTGGTAAATAGGTTGCTGTATCTGGCGAGCCCATTCACTGAGTCAGATCCGAACTAGCAAGCCACAGCCGATGTGATTACAAGGAAGCCAGTAGTACCACCCTGAAGCCGAGGAGAAATCCATGGGCCCAGCAGCGGGGCTAGCCGCTGAGACGCCGACGCCACGAAAGGCTGCAGGATCACCTTTCATGAATTCATCACGGGCTGCTCAAAAACATACTCCTGAACGGGTAGCTGAAGTTAACGAAGCGGAGGCTCGGTGCTAGAGAGCCTGAATCATCGGGTAAATATCAATAAACGAGGTCAGGAGAAAATTGAAACCTGCAGACAGATAGCCTGAAATGAAACTGCACTTAAATTTGCTTCTGCTTGCACCGCGCTCTCCAGGCTAGCGCGGTATTGCAGGTTCTGAATTCTACGATGCATTCGAATCAAGTTCAGGTGGATACTCGAAACAGTAGTGCTCCCAAAGAACAACTTTCTCAACCTTAGGAGGTTGGTAATTTGGCAACGTTTCCTCGAGCATATAGTAAATTTTAAAGCGATCTAACTGTTGACCGCCAAAATGATCTCGGTTCCACTTGCGACAAAGATATTGACCATAATATAGACGATAATCGGCATTATCTCGCAGCCATATATTGAGCATATATTTACGCCAGCGATCGTTCCCATAGGTTTTAGAAACCAAATCTGGCTTTTGCCAGATGACCTTTTTCCCTTGACGAAATAAATCGACTTCAGTCCCATTCTTGAGGATGCCTGGAATCACATACCAGCCGTCCTCAGTCATGGGATAAGGAGCAAACATGTCCCAGCGC
>PYEQ01000597.1 GCA_003017785.1 filamentous cyanobacterium CCP5
CTCCAGGGCCGTGAGCCGGTGTCGCCAGGTCTGAATCCGATAGGCGCTGTTCGTGAGACCAATGGCCAGGCTATCGGTGATGGAGGTCTGGACGGCTTTGAGCTGCGATCGCGCTTCGGCCAGGGACCGGCCCGAGGGCTTATCCACGAGAGTTTTGAGGGTTGCCTCTAGGCGATTGACCTGGGCTATCCAGTCCCTCCGGCGAGCCTGTTCAACCCAGAGGTAGCCTTCACTCAACAGCCAGCTCCATTCCCGCTGGAGCGTCTGGTATCGCCTCAAGACCATCGCGTAGGGCACATCAGCCCCTGAAAGCGACAGCCCTTCCTGGGGCTGGGTTTGGGCGAGGGCTATCTCCAGCTCTGAGGTCAGGTCACCAGCAGCAAACGCCGCATAGCCAACAGCCGGTAAATCTCGGGCAGCCTGAATCTGATCTAAAGCCCCATGGCGAGGCAGATTGAGCAAACGAATGCTAGGCAAAATTAAAGTGTCACCAAAGTCGCGATCGACCAGCCAAGGGGTGACCAGCTGTTCAAACTGTCCGGTATCAGCGGCATAGCTCATCAGCACGACCCAGTCGAGGTAGTTAGCCTCTGCCCAGAATCCCCAGTTCTGCTGAATGGTCTGCAGCCGCTCGTGTTCAGGGTGGGCAAACACCGCTGCCGACAGTGTGATGTCTGGACGCTGCCGCTTCACCATCTGGGAAATTTCGAACACCAGGGTCGTCACCTGTTGCGATCGAAACTCCGTCCAGCGATCCCATAGATAGCGCTGCTGTCGCTGCTCCGTCAGGCTAGCCTCGGGGTCAAAGCGGGGGGACAAATCAATCGGGTCGATCCCCGTAGCGGCCCGAAATCGCCAGCGGGCGTCGTTGCCATAGCCGTAGGTGCGATTCGCCCCTGGATTTTGGAACGGGTAGCGAATGTAGTCCAGCTGTAGGCCATCGACGTCGTAGTTAGAAATAATTTCTGAAAACAGCCGCAGCAAGAAGGTGCGCAGCTCCTGGTTGGCCGGATCATAGAAGGGCTTGGTTTGCCCTTGAGGCACCGTATTGCCCTGATTGTCGTAGCTGGCCCAGCCAGGATGCAGCGCCAGCACGGGGCCGTCAAACTCTTCCGGGAAATCCAAAATCCGGTTGTGGACTCGGTTTCCTGCCGCCAGGGTCCAGACCCAGGCGTGGAGCTCCATATCGCGCTCATGGGCCAGGGCAACTGCCGCCTTCAAGGGATCCCAGCGGACGGTAAGAGGATTTTGGCTAGTCAGTCGGCTGGGATAGATCGTAAAGCCGGCGTTGACCGTCTCAAAGAAGACCGTATTGAACCCCATCCGCTGCAGGCGATCAAACACCTGGGCCAATCCCTCGGGGTCGCCCGCTTTGACAATGGTGCCGCGATCTAACCAAACCGCTCGAATTTCCGGCTGGGACAAGGGTTGAACTCTGGGAAATGCACTCCATAGAGACTGACGCACTTGCTCCCAGCGATCGCGGGCGGTTGCAAATTCCTGCGCCCCAATCAAGCCAAACCAGTCTCTCAGCAGGTCATGGGCCTCGACCAGCACCGGACTAGCGGCGATCGCGGGCACCGGTCGGGTCGAAGCACTCAGGCGCTCCTGGCCCGAGATGGGCGTCGGCTGATCCTCGGCGAGGGTCATCAGCTGGGCACTCTCAAACCGGCCAACCAGACTCGCCAGCTCCCGATGCATAGTCAAGGCCAACACCTGGGAGATGGGCTGAGGTTCGGGGGTCAACTCCAGTACCGGCGGGGCAATTTGCTCAGCCGGATCCATCCTCGGTGCAGGCAGCACAGGGCGATCAGTCGGTGCCGGAATCGGGGGCATTTGAGGGGTGGGAGCAGCCTCTTGCCCCCAGACCGGTCCTGAGATCAAAACCCCCATGAGAGCCACTGCCCAGAGCCATCCAATCCGTCGTTTACCCATAGTCCTCACTGCCATCCCCAGGCGGATTCGAACCGGCTAAGGGGTTAGGGCCTATCCTCAGTTTGTCTGCCAGCTTGCACCCGCGACCCACGCCCCCAGGTCAATGGCGATCCCATGGAGGAGCGCTGCGCCCGTAGTTATAGCAGTTTTCCACGAATCCCACGAATTCCCGGCGAGAAAACGGCTCTAATCTCCGCAAAACTGAGACTGATCGGCTCTGCTTATCCCAAATTCAGCGGATCCACATCAATCGTCAGACTGACATCCGGGGGGCACAGATGCTTGAGAAAGGTCAGGTCAGGAGTCCCTAGCCCCCGACCCAGCTTTAGCAGTAGATGCCAGCGGTACCGGCGCGCCACCCGCAAAATCGGGGCCGGGGCTGGCCCCAGGATTTCCCATTCCTCCTGTCGCGAGGCCAGCTCTGCCGCTAGCCTATGAGCAATGTCCTTGGCACTATCGGCCTGGGGACTGGTAATTCGTAACAGCACCAGCTGCCCGGCTGGCGGGTAGCCCAAGGCCTGCCGCTGCTCCCATTCTTGAGCCGCAAACGCCTCATAGCCATGGGCCTTCACCGCTGACACCACCGGATGATCGGGGGTGTAGGTCTGGAGGATGACGGTTCCTGGCTGATCGCCGCGGCCCGCTCTCCCAGCCACCTGGGTCAGGGTTTGAAAGGCCCGTTCGCTGGCCCAGTAGTCAGCCATATAGAGTAGTCCGTCCGCCGCAATAATGCCGACCAAGGTCACCTGGGGCAGGTCAATGCCTTTGGTGAGCATCTGAGTACCCACCAGCAAATCCGCCTGGCCGTCAGCAAAGCGAGTCAGCAGGGCCCGATGGGCCCCTTTGGTGCGAGTCGTGTCGCTATCAAATCGAATGCAGGTTAAATCGGGCATCAGCTCCCTTAGGGCATGTTCTACCCGCTGGGTGCCGCTACCGAAATGCTTGAGGTAGGGAGAGGCACAGTCTGGACAGTGGCGGGGGTGCGATCGCCCGTAGCCGCAGTAGTGGCAGCGTAGACTCATGGCCCCCACCGTGGGCTGATGGTAAGAAAGGGACACGTCACAGTGGGGACACATCATTACGTAGCCGCAGCTACGACAGGAGACAAAGCTGCTATGGCCTCGCCGATGGATAAACAGCAGTCCCTGACCGCCCACCGCTTTCATCTGACGTAGAGCAGATTGCAGGGTTCGACTGAAAATACTCCGGTTTCCCGACTCCATTTCCTGACGCATATCCACGACAGTCACCGGAGGCATCGGTCGAGACTGGATGCGATCGGGGAGAGAGAGATAT
>PYEQ01000598.1 GCA_003017785.1 filamentous cyanobacterium CCP5
GTCAATGCCCCCTTGAGGGCCAGCGATCGCCCCCCAAACCCCGTCAATGACGTTCAGAGAGGCCGCGATCGCTACCCTTTCAACATTGATTCACCGCTCAAGTCAACTAAGCCTGGGCTTTTTCTTCCGCCTCTAGCTTCTCGCGAGAATCTCCCCAGTAGGCGCTGACCGTCCATTCTTCGGAGCTGCCTTTGTCTTCGGCTTTCCAGCGATAAATGGTGGTTTCCGGATCCACGCCCACCTCCAGCAGCTTCGCCCCCATGTAGTACTCCATTTTTTGGCGGGTGCGCTGCTTAAAAAACTCCGATTGGTTTTTGGGAACCGTGCGAGAAAGATGAGCCTGGGTATGTTTCGCCATGATCTAAATCGAGATTGATAACAAGCCGTATCGCATTGGCCTTGAATCAGCAGTAGCCGCCTCAGGCACAATCGAACTTGCGCCAGGGTTGCAGACCTGCCGAGCCTAAATGGGGCGTTGCCCAGTTTGATCTGGCTCTGAATCAGGTATCACGCAGCCAGCCTGGCGTACAGTCCTGATTAATTCTAAAGCAGAGGCCAGAATAGTCGAATTTATTGGCTCCCGCTCACGGCTACCGCCAGGGGAAAGCGGGAAAGCCGCGAAACTATGCCTCGCCGTCTTCAGGGCCAAAATAGACCGGGGCAAAACTGCCGTGGAGTCCATAGGGAATGTGGTGCTTGAGCTTCAGCCGGGCGATTTCGCGGGTGATATTTTGACCGTCCATAATCACCAGGTCTGAGCAACGGCGGGTGCCGTCGTAGACCAGCAGCATCAGCCAGCCGTCATCTTCGTCCATACCGCCAGGACGGGGGATAAACACCGGTTCGCCGCCAAAGCCGTGGGGGGCAAAGCTGGCTAGCTGTTCCTCCCCGGTGTGCCAGTCTTTCTTCAGCACCGCCTGGAGGGGCGCATTGCCCTCGGGGGAATGTACGGCCCCGATGTAGGAATAGCGGTGGGCATAGCCGACGCGATCGGGATGGAGCACCGGAAACTCCACCGAGCGGCTCATCAAACAGTCTGACCGGGCCGACTGGGCGGCTAAGTCCAGGGTAAACCGCCAGAGCTGGCCGCCCGGTACCTCGTCGAAGTTGACGTGCTTGTAGTCGTCACCCCCCTTGAGGGAGGGAAACTCCGAATAGCAGATGGAGTCGACCACCACCTGGCCGTCCTGCTCAAAGGCGTTGCTGTGGTGAAACACAAAGCAGGGATCGGTTTCGATAATCTGCATAGAAACGCGATCGTTGCGGGGAATCAGCACCACCTTGGTTTTAGCCTTAGGGTCAAAGGCAAGACTCTGGGCGGCTCCGTGGAAGCCCAGCAGATAGCCTAGCGGGTTAAAGCTGACCGGGTTCTGGAAGAAGATGGCGTAGTTGGGGGTGAGGGCGAAGTCGTGGAGGAAGGCAAACCCCGGCAGGCTGTGGCTGTGCTGGGTAATCAGCTCTCCGGCGATGTCGAATTCGTAGAGGGTGAGCTGGCTAGAAACGCCGGTATCTACGGAGAAACCCACCAGTCGGGGCTGGCCGTAGTGACCCGGATCCACCTTGGGATGGGCGGTGAAGGAGTCACCCGGTTCCAGCTGTCCCCCCAGGAAGTCGAGGCCGATGGTCTCCAAGGTCACTGGGTCAAGGCGATGGGGTTCGGCGGCTTCCCACAGGGCCAGCAGCCTGTCTCCCCAGTAGATGATGTGGGTATTGGCGATATTCTTCAGGCGCAAATCAAAGGCGTTGGCGAGGACGCCCCCCGGTTTCTGGGTACCAAAGACCCCTCGATACAAGGGTTTGCCAGCGGTCTGTTCAGCCACATAGCCTTCGGTGCGGACAAAGCGGTTGCGGTAGAAGGCCCGACCGTTCTTGAATGCAAAGCTGTTGATCATGCCGTCGCCGTCGAAGGGATGGCGAATCGGGTAGCCGTTAATGTCGAGGAGACCGGGACCGTTGCGGTAAAGGGTGCCTTCGAGGTCGGCGGGAATCTCCCCTTCGATGTCGTCAATCCAATAGGCGTATTCCTGGGGCTGGGAGCGGTAGCCGCTGCGCCATTCCTCCATGGAAAAAGCAGCTTGGGAAGAGGTGGGTTCGAGGGTCTGCATAGGGGAAGAGTCAGAAGTTGGGCGGTAAACCATGGAACAAGGGGGACTAGGAAGAGGCTTCTGGATCCGCCAGAATGGCAGGAAACTCCACTGAGGAGCTGGCCTCGGCGGGCACGGACACCGCCAAAGATTCGCTAGGTGACGCCGAAGCAGGGGCGGTCAGCGCCCCCTGGGATGTGGAAGCGGGCAGCAAAAACAGCAGCGGCAGGGGCAGCAGGGTGGAGGCATTGGTAATCACCACCAGCAGCCACAAATTGCCAAACTCGGTCTCTGTCACTCCCAGCCAGTGGGTCAGCAATGCGCCCAGTTCCTGGGAGAGCAGGCTGGCCAAGTTGACGATTGACATTAACAAGGCAAATAGGGTGGCCTCCACCCCCGGAGGGCAGAGTCGGGCTGATAACACCAGCACCGGCATGAAGGCAATTTCTCCCATCACCGTCAGGATCAGGCTGTCCCCCAGGCTAAACCAGTGGTCGTCGATGCCGAGGCTGCGGTTGGTGTGGGTAACTAACAGCAGCAGGCTCATGCCCAGCCCCGCTGAAAGCACCGTCGACCAGGCAAAGATGGTACGAAATGCCACCCCCTTAAGGAACCGCTGAAACACCCACACCCCCAGCAGGGCGGCGATGCTGGTCACGAGTCGCACCCGACCCAAAAATTCGGGCTGGAAGTCCAACTCATTTGTCGTGAAGAAAAAGAAGGCAGATTCGGCGGTGGGGGTGGCCTGCCAGAGAAATAGAAAGAGGGCGGGCATCCAGATTGCTTTCTGACTGATGGCTCCCCACAGCTGCCCTACCTGGCCTCGAATCACCTCCAGGCTGGGGCGCTGCTCCACCGGATCTTCGGCAATCAGCCAGGCCACTAAAGACACCACCAGCGGAAAGGTTGCCGTCACTCCAAAGACAGCGCGGGTGCTGAAGGCCTCAAGTAGTAGGCCACCCAGGTAGGCCGTGAGGATCCCGCCAAAGGCAGAGGTTCCCCAGGCCAGGGACTGGAGAGTGCCCGCCTCGCTCTGGGATTCGCCCCTGGCCCGCTCAACCACCAGAGAGTCAACGATCACATCGCCGATCGCCACCGACAGCGATCCTGCGGTAATGGCGGCGATCGCGCTCCAGCCAGAGT
>PYEQ01000599.1 GCA_003017785.1 filamentous cyanobacterium CCP5
TTTCAGATGGTGCTGCAAGTGCTGCGCCAGTTCTCCCAGCAGGACTACTTTCCCCTGTATGGCGGTCTGTTTGCGGCCCTGTCTGGCGAACCCCTGAAGACCCTTTTGGACTATCTGGATCGGCCTTTGCAGGAGGTGCCCAATACCCAGAGCAAGGCCCGGATTTTCACCCTGCTGGGCTACTCCCAGCGGGCCCTGGGCCGCTTCCGCAGCGCCATCGCCTTCCACGAAAAGGCCCTGGGCATTGCCCGCGAAGCCCAGGATCGCCCCTGCGAAATCGCCAGCCTCAACCACCTCAGCCGCACCGCCGTCCAGCAGCAGGACTACGACACCGCCATCGACTACAGCCAGCGGGCGCTAATTCTGGCCCGTCAGAGCGGCGATCGCCTCGGGGAAGCCAATGCCCTGGCCAGCCTGGGCTACAGCCAGGTATTCAAGGCCCAGGCCTCCTCTCTTGACCCCGACCAGTACGAGTCGATTTTGGTGTATTTGGAGCAGGGGTTGCAGCTTTCCGAACGCCAGGGCGATCGCCCCAGTCAGGCCCTCTGTGCCCACAGCCTCGGCGTGGCCCGCCAAATGCTCGGCCAAGACGCCGAAGCGGTGGATGCCCTGGAGAGGGGACTGCGCATTGCCCAGGCGATCGGCGATGCCTTTTTACAGGGGATGAACTACGCCGCCATGGCCCCCGCCTACCAGCGGCTCGGCAATACTGCCATGGCGGTGTTTACCGGGGCGCTGGCGATGTACCTGCTGCATCAGATCAACTCCGCCCAGTGGCAGCAGCCCGCTCGCATCCTCAGCATTCTCCATGGGCAGCTGGGGCCAGAGGGATTCCAGGCGGTACTTTCAGAATATCGATCTGGCTTTCTAAAGCAAATTGGCGTCGACGGCTATGACTACCTGCCCAAACTGCTGGCCGAGTACCGGGAATCGTTAGAAGGCGAATAAATCAGAACTGGATAGCCACGCACCACCAGGGTTTTAGCCAATGGCGCAGCTATCCAATCCTGTCGGGATCTCTAGAACCTAGCCAAGCTGACTCTGGGGCAGTTGCAGCTCAATTTGGCTGGCAGGAGCAAAACTACCCAGTTCGGGGGCAGGTCGGGTGCTCAAATTCCACCCAAGGAAGAAAGAGGTTCCGATCGACCAGATGGCCAGTAGAACGAACAGCCAGAGGGGAACGCTACGGGAGCCTGTGGAAATAGCGCGATCCTGCGTCAATTGACTTTTAGCTTCGTGGGCCAAACAATCGATCAGGCTTTGCCTTTCTTCCGTCTCATGTTTCCGCTCGTCTTTTAGCAGCCGGGCGACGACTTCCTCAATTTCTTTTTTGATTTCAGGGGCAAGGTTGTAGGTAGTCATAATGCACCTCGTAGAAAGTGAACAACTGTAATATCACCCTAGAAAGGCAACGCGCTTGTCTTTCTCTCTGAAGCTGTAACAGAAGATCATCACATGCAACTATCGAACCTTTGAGATGCTGCTGGCTGCGGATCTATCTTAGGAATTTGTTGACCAACATCTGGAATAGATCGATCCGGATTGCAATCCCAAATTTCCAATAGGCCAGAGGGTTTTTCGTTAGTTCTTGATGGGTCAGAGCCTTTTTCGTCACAACTAAATTCTAGTCTAGGCAGCCTTGGAGATTGCGTATAAATACTCAAAACCCAAATAACGTAATAAAACTAAAAACCCTGTTCTAGCCAGGGCATAACCACCGCCTTCAGCCCCATTTACACTGCCAAGGACAGCTCCTAAGGCGCACTAAATAGGCAGTTAAGTCGCTGACCTTAACTACGCACTGTGTTATACCGTTCACGATCGCGCCTCCCCAGGAAAATCAGCGCCAGGCATCTCGCTCACTGCAACGAACTGAGAGTCCACTCTTGGAGAAGCGTGCTAGCCATTGGACGGAATAAGAGTCATTAGTTTTGTCCACCTAGTTATCGACTCAGCCCAATCCCTGCCCATCGAGGGGGCTACTCCATAACCCAATTTATAACAGTGCTTATACTCCCCTGATCGGCGTAGAGAAAACCCATCACGGTCATAGGCGGCATGGCAGCAGCCTACGGCCGACAACGGCTAACAGGAGCGATGGATCGACGTTAGCCCCATCGCTCCTGATCTTGGCGGCGTCGGATTGTCTAACCGCCCCCCGATGGCAAACCCTTAATCTAAAATCCGGGCACCTGCAGCGGTTCCCCGAACCATTCTTGAGACAGGCGATCGAAATCCCCGGAAAAGCGCTTGTGGCGCACAAACACGTTCACCCACTCCAGCATGTCCAGGTCGCCCCGACGCACGCCGATGTAGCAGGGGGAATTTTTCATGACGAACTTGTTCTCGATGTCGGCGTCGGGGTTGTCCTTGATCACTTCCCCGGCGATGGTGTTGCCTGTGGCAATCAGATCCACCTGGTTCGCCAGCAAAGCTGAGATGGTGACGCTGTTATCTTCAAAGCGCTTGATCTCGACGCCTTCCGGTGCTTTCTCGCTGACTTCTAAATCTTCTAACGCCCCCTGGGTAACGCCAATGCTGTAGCCAGAGAGATCGTCATAGCTGTCCACGCTAGCGGAGGAAGGGCCGTAGACACCCGAGAAGAACGGCGCATAGGGAATAGAGGAAAAGTAGATGGACTTGGCCCGCTCTGGAGTCGCTCCCAGGCTGGAAATCACCAGGTCGGCCCGGTTGGTTTGCAGATAGGGAATGCGGTTGGTGCTGGTAACGGGCACCAGTTCTAGATCGACTTCCAGGTCTTCGGCAATCAGCTTGGCCACCTCAATGTCGTAGCCCTGGGGTTCGCCGTCGGTGCCGACGGATCCAAAGGGCGGGCTGTCCTGGGGCACGGCGATTTTAATCACCCCGGCACTCAAGACGCTATCGAGGGTGGCACCGGCACTCGTGGCGGCTCCCTCAGCGGGAGCTTCAGCGGAAGCGCTGCCAGAGTCGCTAGCTACCTCCTGGGAGGTGATCGAACCGCTAGAGCAAGCCACAATACCAAACGCCAGCCAGCCGCTGAGGGCCACAGCCAGCAGAGCTTTTCCCCAGTGGAAGCTGAGGCCCAGCTTTTGAAATAAAGGACGCAGAAGGGTTTGCAGCATGATTTTCCTCACAACAAAAACTTACTAGCCCCCGTAGGCGAATCGGCCCTCTAGCCGTCGACTCCAGAGAGACAGGGGGAAACACAGGCAAAAGTAGATAATCGCCGCCATGGAATACACC
>PYEQ01000038.1 GCA_003017785.1 filamentous cyanobacterium CCP5
GAGGAATGCTCTGCTGATATCTGTCGCCACTGCTGATGTTTCAAGCCTTTTAAGCTGCATTACTTGAGCCAAGTTGCTCCTCAATGATTATGGATAATTCGTCTTCTCCGCTTCCTTGGTATCGCTGGCTCAACAGTAGTCGTGTGATTCGACTATTGGAAACCGTTCAGGATTTGATTGTTGTTTGCTTATGCATTGGGCTGTTTAGCTTTATGGTCTTGCAGCTACGAGAGATGGTGCTGTCGTTACTACCACCCTTGCAGTTTCAGCCAGTCACCTCTGACATTTTGTTTTTGCTGATTCTAGTTGAGCTATTTCGTCTACTGATTATTTATCTGCAAGAACATCGAGTTTCTATCGGTGTGGCGGTGGAGGTTTCGATTGTCTCGGTGCTGAGGGAAATTATCGTCCGAGGAGTTTTAGAAACCCCTTGGATTCAAGTACTAGTAGCCTGCGCGTTTCTGCTGGTGTTAGGGGCCTTGCTGATTATTCGAGTTTGGATACCCCCCACGTTTGAGGGTATCGATCCAGAGCAAGTTATGTCTGAACGGTACCGTTCCCGCAACCACAAATTTGAGCAATATGAAAAAGTTTGAGCCGCAGCAATCACAGTTGCCATTGAACACTGACGACGGCTGGTTGGTGCAGGTGTATGGTCGCGATCGCCGCTTGCTTTGTGTGCTAGACCCCTCCCACGGCTGGTTATTTTTGCTGGGCTTGGGAGTGGGAGTATTGCTGACCGTCATCTGGGTCAACGTCGCTCGCTACAGTCCTCCGGCTGAGCTAACTGAACCGCAGGAGGTGCCAGAACTGCGAATCGATTAGTGAGACCGCAGTTCAATCACTGCGCTAATGGGGGACGGCGCGTATTCTTTCTCAAGGGAAAATAAACAGACCGTCGCGGGTTCTACGGGGCAGGTGCGATCGCTCAATCCTGTCCCTCGCAAGTCCAGCCAGGTGAGCTGGGTCAGGCGGTTGAGTTCGTCTACCCGGGTAACAGGGGTCTGATAGAGGTCTAGCCAGTTGAGCTGGGTTAAGCGGCCCAGGGGCGCGACATCAGAAATTTGGGTATTGAACAGTAGCAGTTCTTCCAACGTGCTCAGGGCCGCCAGCGGTGAGACATCTTCAATGGGGTTGTTGCCGAGGGAGAGCGATCGCAGGTTTTTCAGGGTTTGCAAAGACCCCAGATCCTGAATTTGGTTATCGAACAGGTACAGGCTGTGAAGTTGCTCCAGCTCGGATAGGGGCTGCACATCTTGAATTTGATTATGTCCCAGGGCCAGGTATTGCAGGTCAGTGAGCCTTGCCAGGGGCAAGAGATCGCTGATGCGGTTACTGAACAGCGATAGATGATTTAGCTGTGTCAGGCCCGCCAGGGGCGTTAGATCGGTGACTTGATTATTGAAGAGAGACAGGGTTTCCAACTCGCTCAGAGACGCCAGGGAAGCCAGGTTGGCGATCGCGTTGTCGTATAGAGCCAGGGTTTTGAGCTGGGTGAGGTGGCTCAGAGGGCTCAAGTCAGCGATCTGGTTGCTATCGAGAAACAGGTGCTCTAGCTGGGTGAGCGATCGCAGGGACGATAGATCCTCAATTTGGTTGACACTGAGGGACAGCCAGGTGAGCTGGGTGAAGGAAGCCAGTGGTCGCAAATCCTTGAGGTCTAAGCGCTCCAGTTGGAACGCCGTTTCCTGGCGGAGAATCGCGTCAGCCCGGTTGCAGTCCTGGGCACCCGCATAGGCCAGCAGCTGATCAACCGTGTGGGCCGCTTCTGGAGGGATTTGGGCGCGGGCCTCGCACCAGTCGGCAAAGCTCATGGTCTGCGGCCCGGCTAGCTGGGGGGCCAGACTCGCTAATCCCAGCCCTATCCCCAGGACAGGGCCAATCCACTGCCAGGAAGCCGATGGTGCCACGGGCAAACCTCCAAAGTGCGGGGAAGCGATCGCATTTTAGATTAACCAGAAAAATATAGATTTGAAAACCCAAAAGTAAACCTTATCTTTCAAATTTGAAATTGCACTTTTAGACAGGGTTCAAAACCTGAAATTTTTCTGGAGTTTCAATATAGACTTAATGCCATAGAGATTTAACTTTCAATAGACAAAGGTCTATGTCGGATTCCCAGGCTTGTTCTACTGCCTGTCCGTTCAGAGCAAGGCCAATTCTGAACAGTTCGACTGAAAGCATCTCTCCCAAACCTGTGTAGCTGGGGTGAAGCGCTTCGCCCCAGCTTTCCTTAAGCCTTATTCACCCTCTAATCAATCATTCGATTTCCTCGCTCAAATGAGGAGATAAAAGGAAGTAGTCATGTCAGATTTCTCCCGATTAACTCGCCGCAAGTTTCTCTACGCCGCAGGCGCTTCTGCTGCTGGCTCTGTACTTCTCAAAAGCTGTGCGGGCAATCCCCCTTCGGCCACCACCAGCACCGCAACGGATACTCCCACGGCAGTCAACGTTGCTGCCAACGATACCCCCGAAGTCACCAACATCAAGCTGGGCTACATTCCCATCGTGGAATCCGCTGGCATGATTATCGCTCAAGAAAAGGGCTTCTTTGCCAAGTACGGCATGACCGGAGTGGAGCTTTCTAAGCAGGCTAACTGGGCCTCGGCTCGAGATAACGTCACCATCGGAGCCAGCGGCGGCGGCATCGACGGCGGTCAGTGGCAGATGCCCATGCCCCACCTGATCAGCGAAGGGATTATTACTAACGGCCAGAAGATCCCGATGTACGTGCTGGCCCAGCTCAATACCCAGGGGAACGGCATCGCCATCTCCGGCATCCACACCGGCAAAGGGGTCAACCTGGACCTCAAAGGGGCCGCCGACTATATTAAGAGCTTCCCCGCCAACGAAGGCCGCAAGTTCAAAGCGGCCCACACCTTCCCAAATGTGAACCAGGACTTCTGGATTCGCTACTGGTTTGCCGCAGGCGGCATCGACCCCGATCAGGATATCGATCTGCTGGCGGTGCCCCCGGCGGAAACGGTGCAGGGGATGCGCAATGGCACAATGGATGCCTTCAGCACCGGGGACCCCTGGCCCTATCGGATCGTCACCGACGACATCGGCTACATGGCAGCCCTGACTCACCAGCTCTGGGAGTTCCACCCGGAAGAATATCTGGCGATTCGCGCCGACTGGGTAGATGCCAACCCGAAGGCCACCAAGGCACTACTGAAGGGACTGATGGAAGCCCAGCAGTGGTGCGACCAGCCCGCCAACCGTCCGGAACTGGTGCAAATCTGCTCAGGCCGCAACTACTTCAATATTCCACCGGAAATCCTGACCCCCCCCTATGAGGGAGCCTACACCATGGGCGATGGTCAAGAAGCCTTCAACGATATCAATGCTGGCCCGCTGTACTGGAGCGACCCCAAAGGCAATGTCTCCTATCCCTACAAGAGCCATGACCTGTGGTTCCTGACGGAAAGCCTGCGCTGGGGCTTCCATAAAAACTCGATCGCTGATTTCGACACGGTGAAGCGGATGATCGACTCGGTTAACCGGGAAGACCTGTGGCGGGAAGCGGCCCAGGAAGCAGGCTTTAGCGGCATCCCCACCAGCACCTCCCGTGGGGTGGAAACCTTCTTCGACGGCATCACCTTCGATCCGGAGAATCCCCAGGCCTATCTGGACAGCCTCACCGTCAAGCGAGTATAGAAGCTTGGATCGCGGCTTGAGGCACGAAGACCTGGCTTCCAATCGATGCGAAGCGCTTAAGCACCTTTGATAGGCCAACCTTTCCGCGAGGTCCAGGGCGGCAACTGCTTACTGGGCCTCCCGGCGGGAGGACGCTCCTGGTCGTAGGCCATAGGCCGCGCCTAGCAGGGGCTCCGGGGGCAGCGAATTGCCCCCGGGTAGAGACTTCGCTTTCGAGCCCAGTTGCGGTCTTACCGAAGGCTTAGGCAAAACAGCATTTAACGAGGAGTGCCGCCTTGGCAAGGTTGGCCTTGCCTGCTCAACGCAGAACCAAAAATCACTTTTGGCAAATCATTTCGTTGCCACCTTGGCCCTCACCCTAAATCCCTCTCCCAGAACGGGAGAGGGACTTTGCAAATCCAGGTTCCTGCCCACCCGCCATTTGACTAAACCTGCGGATTAACCATTCCAGCATTCGATTTTTGACCAATCTTACACAGGCAGAAGAGGCGCGATCGCCCGCGTTTCAATCAACACAAAGGAGAGATTACCATGATCGCCAATAACGTTCGTCGTCGCAGTACTGGGTTTCAGCTACCGGGCTTTCTGCAAACCTTTTGGGAAAAACGGGCCGGAGACATCATTCCCCCTGTGATCGGTACCCTGAGCTTTTTGCTCATCTGGCAGCTCGCCTCATCTTCGGGTATCACCCGCCTACCGGGGCCAATCAGCCTGTGGACCGACCAGCGCACCCGCGAACTGTTGCTCTATCCCTTTTACGACCTAGGCGGACTGGACAAGGGCCTGTTCTGGCAGACCCTAGCGAGTCTGGGACGGGTAGCCCAGGGCTACTCGGTGGCGGCGATCGTCGGTATCAGCGTTGGGGTGCTAGTGGGCACCAACAAGCTGCTGAACAAAGCCCTCGATCCTCTGTTTCAGTTTTTGCGAATGGTAGCGCCCCTGGCCTGGGTCCCGATCGCCCTGATCGCCCTGCAGCAAAACCAGCCCGCTGCCATCTTCGTAATTTTCATTACCGCGGTGTGGCCGATTCTGATCAATACCGCTGAGGGAGTGCGCCAGATTCCCGACGACTACAACAACGTAGCAAAGGTGCTAAAGCTTTCCCGCAAAGACTACTACCTGAATATTCTGTTTCCCGCGGCTCTGCCCTACATTTTCACCGGATTGCGAATCGCGATCGGTCTGGCCTGGTTGGCCATCATCGCCGCTGAGATCGTCATGTCTGGCATCGTCGGCATCGGCTTCTTCATCTGGGATGCGTACCAGCAAAACTACATCAGCGAGATCATCCTGGCGGTGATTTATATCGGCGCGGTGGGTCTGCTCCTTGATCGCGGTGTGGCCTACCTGCAAAAACTCATCGTCCCCGGCGGCGAGAACTAATCCCACCCCGTACGCGCGCACAGCTGTGCGCCCCTGCCACACCCCAATCAAAAACTTTGCGAGGACAGAACCATGACCGTCTTTGTAGCGGTAGACAGTGTTGACAAGGTTTTTAACCTTTCTGATGGTGGCCAGTATGTCGCCCTCAAGGGCATCGACTTAGAAATCAAGCAGGGGGAATTCATCTCCTTCATCGGCCATTCCGGCTGTGGCAAGTCCACCCTGCTGAACATGATTGCGGGGCTGTCCCTGCCCTCCGATGGGGTCGTCACCCTGGAAGGTCAGCGGATCAAAGAACCCGGCCCCGATCGCATGGTGGTGTTTCAAAACTATTCCCTGCTGCCCTGGCGCACGGTGCGGGAAAACATTGCCCTGGCGGTGGACACGGTGATGCAGGGGCGTCCTAAAGGCGAACGACGTAGCGTTGTTCAGGAGCACATCAACCTGGTGGGGCTAAGCCATGCGGCCGATAAGTATCCGGCCCACCTGTCCGGAGGGATGAAGCAGCGGGTGGCGATTGCCCGCGCCCTAGCCATTCGCCCCAAGCTGCTGCTGCTGGACGAACCCTTCGGTGCCCTGGATGCCCTGACCCGGGGCAATCTGCAAGAGCAGCTGATGCGGATCTGCGAAGAAAACAACGTCACCGCCATCATGGTCACCCACGACGTAGACGAGGCGGTGCTGCTCAGCGATCGCATCGTCATGCTGACCAACGGCCCCGGGGCCAACATCGGTCGGATTCTGGAGGTGGACATTCCCCGCCCTCGTAAACGGATGGAGGTGGTGGAGCACCCCAGCTACTACAGTCTGCGATCGGAAATCATTTATTTCTTGAACCAGCAGAAGCGGATCAAGAAACTGCGTTCCCGCAAGGTCACCGCCACGGCCCGTCACGGTTTGGAAAAGGTGAACCTGGATATCGGCTTTGTGCCCCTGACCGCCTGTGCCCCGATCGCCATTGCCAAAGAAAAGGACTTCTTCACCAAGCACGGCCTGGACGAGGTGAATCTGGTGCGGGAAACCAGCTGGCGCGGCATCGTCGACGGCATGCGGGGCGGCTATCTGGATGCGGCTCAAATGCCCGCCGGGATGCCCCTCTGGCTGACCCTGGGCGGCGACGAAGACCCCCCCGTCCCCATGACCACCGCCCTGACCATGACCCGCAACGGCAACGCCATCACCCTGGCAAAGCATTTCTACGAAGAAGGGGTCTTTTCCCTGGAGGACTTTCAGCACTACCTGCTGCGAACCCGCGATCGCACCCACACCCTGGGCGTGGTGCATCCCTCCTCCATGCACAACCTGCTGCTACGCTACTGGCTGGCGGCGGGGGGCATCGACCCGGATATCGACGTGTCTCTGAAGACGATTCCCCCGGCGCAAATGCTGGTGGATCTGAAGGCGGACACCATCGACGGTTTCTGCGTGGGCGAACCCTGGAACCTGAGGGCCGCCAGCGAAGACAACGGCTTTACCATCTGCACCGATCTAGAAATTTGGAACGGGCATCCCGGCAAGGTGCTGGGGGTACGGCAGGACTGGGCCAGCCAGTACCCCAACACCCACATCGCCCTGGTGAAAGCCCTGCTGGATGCCGGTCGCTACTGCGCCGACCCCGCCAACGAAGCCGAAATCAAGCAGATCTTGGCCCGTCGGGAATACGTCAGCACCCCGGAGCAGTACATCTGCCTGGGAGATCCCAACCCCGCTGTCTGCGACCTGTCCGACACCCTGCGCCAGTACGCCCACCACCAGTTCTTTGGCGACGGCATGAACCGCCCCAGCCGCACAGAACACCTGTGGATGATGACTCAACTCGCCCGCTGGGGCCATACGCCCTTCCCCCGCAACTGGCTGGAAATTCTGGAGCGGCTGTGTCAGGTGAGCGTCTTCAGCACGGCGGCCCGCGAACTGGGGCTGCTGGATATGAAGTACACCCGTGGCTACATCGAGCTGTTTGACGGCACCCGCTTTGATTCGGAAGACCCGATCGCCTATCTGAACGGGCTGGCGATCAAGCGCCACTTCAGCGTCGCCGAAGTGGTAGCCGAAACCCGTGCTGCTGTCCCGGCTGTCGCGGCGTAAAAGCTTGGGGAGAGCTCCTCATCAACTCCAATCGTTCATGCTGTTCTCTCCCCTTTCCTGATCAGAGCACGACCTGTGCATCAAGCCCCTAATCCCTCGTAGGTTGGGCGCAACGCGGTGGAACCCAACACTCAACAGTTCTGTTGGGTTACGCCAACGCTCTACCCAACCGAGGTTTTAGCCTACTGCCTCAAATCTGGAGAAACCCAATGACCATGACCCATTCTAATCAGCTTCCAAATCTTACTGTTCTGCCCCGTCCTGAGCCTTTTCTAGCCATTGAAAATGTCAGCAAGATCTACCCCACCCGCTCCGGCCCCTATCCGGTGCTGCAAGACATCAGCCTGTCCGTCGCAGAAGGAGAATTTGTCTGCTTCATCGGCCATTCTGGCTGCGGCAAGTCTACGCTGCTGAACATGGTGGCCGGGTTCAACCAGCCCACGGCGGGCACGGTGCGGTTGCGATCGCAGCCCATTACCAGTCCTGGTCCGGATCGCATGGTGGTGTTCCAGAACTATGCCCTGCTGCCCTGGCGCAGCGTGTTCGACAACGTGTACCTGGCGGTGAATGCGGTGCATCCCCGAAAAGCAGAGGCGGAAAAGCGGGCGATTGTGCGGGAGCACCTGGCGATGGTAGGTCTGGCCGATGCGATGGACAAGAAACCGGGGCAGATTTCCGGCGGCATGCGGCAGCGGGTGTCGATAGCTCGCGCCCTGGCCATTCGCCCGGAGGTGCTGATCCTGGACGAACCCTTTGGAGCCCTGGATGCGATCACTAAAGAAGAACTCCAAGAAGAGCTGCTGCACATCTGGAATGAGCATCGCTGCACGGTGCTGATGATCACCCACGACATCGATGAAGCTTTGTTTCTGGCCGATCGCCTGGTGATGATGACCAACGGCCCCGCCGCCACCATCGGCGAGGTGATGGATATTCCCTTTGAGCGGCCCCGCGATCGCACCCAGATTATGGAAGACCCGGACTATTACACCCTGCGCAACCATGCCCTAGACTTTCTATACAATCGCTTTGCCCACGCCGAGGGAGCCTAGTGCAGGAGTTTTCAGGACGGATGGCGGTGATCGCCACCATGCATCACAAAGAGCAGGCGATCGCCCCCCGTCTGGAAGCGGCCTTAGGAGTCAAAACCCTGGTGCCCGCCGATTTCAATACCGACACCCTGGGCACCTTCACCCGCGACATGCCTCGCCCGGGCGATCAGATTACCACCGCCCGCCTGAAAGCTGAGGCCGCGTTGGATTTGACGGGAGCAACCTTGGCGATCGCCAGCGAGGGCAGCTTCGGCCCCCACCCTCAAATTCCCTGGGTGCCCTGCGATCGCGAGCTGGTGCTACTGGGCGATCGCCAGCACAATTTAGAAATCATGGGTCAGGTAATTTCTACCGACACCAACTATCGCTCTCAGATTATTCGTTCAATCGAGGACGCCTTCACCTTCGCCCAGGCGATCGGCTTTCCCGATCACGGGCTGGTGGTGATGGCCGCCGACAATCCACAGCCCGCCACTGTTATCGCCAAGGGCATCGTCACCGGAGATGCCCTCCAGGAGGCGGTTTCTATGGCTCTAACCGAGTCTGCGAATGGCACGGCCCACATTGAAACCGATATGCGGGCTCTCTACAACCCCACCCGGATGGAGGTGATTGCCCAGGCCACGGAGGACTTGCTCAAAGCGATCGCCCGCCGCTGCCCGGACTGCGGCTGTCCCGGCTTTAGGGAAGTGAAACGCTATCCCGGCCTGCCCTGCGGTCTCTGCCGCACCCCCACCCGACTGACCCTGGCCGTTGTCTACGGCTGTCAGCGCTGCCAAGCTGAGCAGGAAGAAAGATATCCAGAGGGGCAGCCTACGGCCGATCCTGCCCAGTGCCCCTACTGCAATCCCTGAGCCGGTTCTACAGCTGCTGCTTCAGGTATTGGGCGATCGCGTCGGCGGTAATCTGCGACATGGGGCGTCCTTCGCGATCAGAAGCCGCCTTCAACAGGGCAAAGGAGTCGTTGTTGAGGCTAATGCGGTGGCGGTTTTCCTTGTTGGTTTTGACCGGCACGTAGCCTTCGGCGAACTGGCGCAGGGCCTCAAAGCCAAGGCGATCGCAGAAGTCCCCAAAGCTCTCCCCCGCCTGCCGCTGGTCCCGGAAGCAGACAAAAATCGGCTCCAGTTCTTTCTCCAGATTGTCGACATGGAGCCGCTCCATGAAGGTACGGGCTAGCCGGGTCTGGTTGGGGGAACCCCCCAGCCAAATTTGATAACTATCGGGGGCGGTGCCAACAAAGCCCAACTCTGCCATGTAGGGACGGGCACAGCCGTTAGGGCAGCCGGTCATCCGCACCACGAAGTGCTCATCTTTGAGATTGAGTTTAGTCATTAAGCTCCGCAGCCGCTCCAGGATGCTGGGAATAATCCGCTCCGACTCGGTAACGGCAAGACCGCACATGGGCAGGGCAGGGCAGGCCATGGCAAAGCGCACCAGTGGATCCAGGTCGGTTTCCGCCTGAATGCCGTGGCTGGTCAAAATCCCCTGAATTTCTGCCTGGTAGTGGGGATCGATCTCATAGAGAATCACACTCTGGTTAGGGGTGACTCGCATCGGCAGGTTAAAGCGCTGCACCAGTTCTTTCAAAGCCCGCTTCAGCTTGAACGGGCCGTTGTCTAGCACCCGGCCATTCTCAATCGGGATGCCCACAAACAGCTTGCCATCCCCCTGTTCCTGCCAGCCCAGGTAGTCGTAAAACTTCCACTCTGACAGCAGCTGGTAGGGCTGGAGGGGCTTGCCCAGGTAGCCTTCCACCTTCTGGCGGAACCAGTCCACCCCCATGTCGTTGATCAGGTATTTCATCCGGGCATGGCGACGGTTGAAGCGATCGCCGTAGTCCCGCTGGGTAGCGACGATCGCCTTCATTAGCTCATAGACATCGGCCTTGTCTACGTAGCCAATCTCATCCGCAATCCGGGCAAAGGTTTCTTCCTTGTTGTGGGTGCGGCCCATGCCGCCGCCAGCCAGCACGTTGAAGCCCTGGTGCTCACCCTGGTCGTCGGTAATCACCACCAGGGTGACATCTTGGGTGTAGGCGTCCACCGAGTTGTCACCGGGCACCGTCACCGCCACCTTAAACTTGCGGGGCATGTAGTAGGTGCCATAGATCGGCTCCGAGCTGTCATGAAAAATGGTACCGGTGCCGTTGCGCTCCCGGGCTTCGGCAACTTCCGGAGCTTCTTCTACCGAGAGAAACTTCTCCCCGTCCAGCCAAATCTCGAAGTAAGCCTCGGTCTGGGGACGCAGCAGGTCAGCGATGGTGTCGGCATACTGGCGGGCAATTTCGTACTCCGGCTTATTTTTGAACGGAGCCGGAGGAGCCATGACGTTGCGGTTGAGGTCGCCGCAGGCCCCCAGGGTCGAGCCCAGGTTTTTGACAATCGCCGCGATACTAGCCTTGAGATCCTGCTTGAGAATGCCGTGGAGCTGAAAGCCCTGGCGAGTAGTAGCCCGCAGGTGGCCATAGCCATAGTCATCAGCAATCCCGTCAAGAGCCAGATACAGCTGCGGCGGAATAAACCCCCCCGGATTGCGGGTGCGCAGCATCATTCGATAGTCCTTGTCCTGGCCCCGCACCCGGTTGTCTCGGTTGTCCTGCTGATAAGAGCCATGGAACTTCAGGATTTGGGTAGCGTCGCCCGTGAAGTAGCTGGCATCATTCAAAACCTCGCTAGCCAGAGGTTCCCGCAAAAAATTACTGCGTTCTTTAATGCCCTCTAGTTTGGAGCGCTTCTGCTCATTGGAGCCGGGCTTGATGGGGGTCTGAACCATGGTGAAATCCTGAATGCCAGTCATTAGGTGCGCAAAAGCCGAGCCGACTCAGCCCACGGAAAGGTTTTCCCTAGGCTGAATTAACACGATATAAATAAAGTCCGGTAAGTCGGTCGGGATTTCGGTGAATACCCGAATATAGTAACACTGGATCCAGGCTGATTTGGGAGGCAAATTTCACGAAACGTTGCAGTCGTCATCTACCGCCGCCGGGAGAAGCATCACGCCTTCAATCCAGCCTGCGGCTTCGATCCAGGCTGCTACTAGTAAGCCACTAAAATTTAACTAAACCAGCCGTATCCATATTTTCTTAGGAGTTCTCCATGGCCAATCCGCTCATGTATCAGGAAGACATGTTTGTGGTGCTGGTCCCCGGAGAGGAGGAAGTGTTCCTGACGCCGGAGGAAATGCTCTCACGCCTAGAGGCGGTGCTAGTCGACTATCCAGATCAGCTGCCCAGGGACTTGCAAAAATTCGACAATCTGCCAGACCGAGCCCGCCATCTACGAGATACCAGCTGCGAGTTTGAGCTAGAACCCGGCAAGGTCATGCAGTGGTACGTGGTGCGGTTGGAGAAGTGAAGGAAGTTCGGGAGGTGGGAGGATGGGGAGATGGGGAGAACTCAAAATTCCTGACCGCCTGACCGCCCCACTCCCTCGCTCCTCGCCCCTTACTCCTCACCCCTATGCCCCACTCCCTCTCCCAGCTCAACGCCATGTCCCAGACCGAGTTCACCAATACCCTTGGCCCCGTCTTTGAAGAAACCCCAGCGATCGCGGCTCGAGCCTGGCAGCAACGACCCTTTGAGTCCCTCGAAGCACTGCATCACTGCATGGTGGAAATTGTCCAGGGGATGGATACAGACCAGCAGCTAGCGCTCATTCGTGTCCACCCTGACTTGGGCAGCCGAGCCCAGATGGCCCAGGCTTCGGTTAACGAACAGGCCGGTGCTGGGCTCAGTCAGCTGACGGCAGCGGAGTACGAACGCTTCCACCAGCTCAATCAGACCTATCGGCAAAAATTCGAGATACCGTTCATCCTGGCCGTTGCCGGCCATACCAAAGCCAGCGTTCTAGAAACCTTTGAAGCGCGCCTCAAGAATTCCATCGATAAAGAGCGGGAAACGGCCCTGGCAGAAATTTTCAAAATTGCTGCTGTGCGCCTCCATAGCTGGGTGAGTACTGATCCATAGGCAGATCAAGTTGTCTTCACAGTCCTCTGTAAATACTCTTAGGCAGGGAATCGCGATTGAGGTAACATTCCCTGAGTTCACTGGGTACTCTGAACCGTGAGGCCCGAAAAATTACCTGTTGTTTTCCATAAGAGGGAACTTTCTTCACAGGAATGGATCGGGAATCTCAGGGAGGGTATCTACTAAACCTTGTCCAAGTCCAGAAGTGGAGCTTCACCTAAGGGGGACTACAGTTCTCGATCTGGACCTGGTATTGACCGTTGAACCACCGACTTATAAGGAGTTTTCCGTTTCGGATAGTTTCATCTATCCCAGGTTGACTCCAAGAGCCGCTTCAATAAGGGATCAAGTATCATCAGTGTCAGGATCGAACTATGTAGCGGTAAACGCTCATCTACCTTGATTCCGGCTCAAAGTCATCCAATGTCGGTCAACCCTGTTCCTGAAATTGTGGCGTTACCCTCAGTTTTGATTAGAGAAGTCAGGAAATATGAAGGATACTAGCGTGGGCGATCAAAAGCAGCTGCTCCTGGTTGATGATGACCCAAACCTGATTTTGCTGGTCAAGGACTACCTTGAGTTTCGTGGCTTCAGCGTGGTCACAGCGGAAAACGGTCAGGATGCTCTCCATAAGGTGAATACCGTCAACCCTGACATGATCATTTGCGATGTGATGATGCCTCAGATGGACGGCTATGCCTTTGTCCAGCAGATTCGAGAAAGCCCTGATACCGAGTGGATCCCTATTTTGTTCTTGTCTGCTAAGGGCCAGAGTCAAGATCGGATCAAGGGGCTCAACACCGGGGCCGATGTTTACATGGTCAAGCCCTTTGAACCTGAAGAACTGGTCGCCCAGGTGGAGTCTTCTCTGAAGCAGGCGTCTCGAATTACTCGCCATCAAAATCGTCCGGGCACTACCCCCACCGTGACCCTACAGGTGCCCTACGATGTGGAGCTGACCCCCACCGAGCTGAAGGTGGTGCAGTTTGTGGCCCGGGGCATGGCCAATCGAGAAATCGCTGACGAACTCAATGTCAGTCAGCGCACTATCGAAAGCCATGTCAGCAACATGCTAGGCAAAACCGGACTCCACAACCGCACAGAGCTGGCTCGCTGGGCGATCGAGAGCAGCAAGGCCTGAGCCGCTTGATGGTCATAGACAAAGTGTTACCATTAACTTGGTTAGTTTTCGGTAAGAGCAAGCTTGTTTTATTCTCGTTTTCGGTTTCGATTTCGTTGACAGGACTATCTCCCCGTTTACTCTCTGCATTTTGTCCATTTCAAGGAGATATTCCTTATGACCGTATATGTTGGCAACCTTTCCTATGACGTTACCCGCGAAGATTTAGAGCGGGTGTTTGCAGACTATGGTGAAGTTGGTCGCGTCAGTCTGCCCATGGATCGTGAAAGTGGTCGCCCCCGTGGCTTTGCATTTGTAGAAATGGCTGCGGAAAAAGAAGAAGACCAGATCATTGAGACCCTTGATGGGGCTGAGTGGATGGGCCGCGAAATGCGGGTGAATAAAGCCCGTCCCCGTGGTGAGTCCAGTGGTAGCTCCAATGGCGGCGGCAACTATCGTCGGAGTTCTTTTTAGGGCAGCTCTTGATTGGAGCTAGGTTCTATAGTCGCGGAGATTAGGTTCTCCCCCCGAGGTAGGCTGCGGCCTACCTCTTTTTTGTGGGTTCTTGGGCTCCCATGGAAAATTGCGCCGCTGTCAACATCCGACGGCGGCAACAGATCGTACTTAAGTCAGGTTAATTACCTCTGAACACCCAATCCATTCAAACCTTACAAAGGGAATTTTTTCATGGCTAATCGTTTAAACCTGACCTCTGCCCAGCAGCAGCGCCCGTTCTCCCCTTCTCGGCGTCGACTGATGGTGGGTGGCGCGATCGCCGGTCTGGCCGGTAGCGCTGGACTGGCCGCCCTTAACCCTCGCAAGGCGCGGGCCGGACATGATGCCGCTGCCAGCGACGTCGAAGTGCTCAACGGGGCCCTCTATTACGAACACCAGGCAATCTGGGCCTATAGCGCCGCCGCTGCCGAACTCAGCGATTCCGATGTGGGACAGGCGGTGCTGAATATTGCCCTAGCCAACCAGGCGGACCACATCACCCATCGAGACACCTTGGCCCAAGTGATTCGCGATCTGGGGGGCATGCCGGTGATGGCAGAGGAGTCCTATGACCTTTCCAGCTACCTTGAGCGGGGCGACGGCGGCTTAGATTCTGACGTCAATATCGCTAAGCTGGCCCTGGCCCTAGAAACTGATGCGGCGATCGCCTACGCCAGCGAAGTCGCCAAGCTGCAAACCCCAGAGCTGATTACCGCCGGAGCCTCGATCGCCGCCGCTGAAGCCTCCCATGCCACCACCATCCGGGCCGCCTTTGTGTCCCTGGGGATGGACATCGCCTATGTGCCAGCCGCCTTCGTCAACGCTGACACCCGCAGCGAATGGGTGATTAAGGTCTAGCCAACATCGTTACAGATTGCTTAACTCCACTGGGGACTTGACGCTTCCATGACGTAATGAATAGAGGCAGGCCCGATCTAGAATCGGGGTCTGTCTCTATTTGTCCGCTTTCTCCAGCCTGTGATGCAGTCGATCAGCGAAAACCTGGTAGCCGTCAACATTCTGGTGGCTGCCGCAGAAATTGCAGTCCTGGTAGCCCTGATATGGCTGCTGGATCGCTCGCTGCTAGCGGCTTCCGGCTTTTTAGAACGCAGCCCGATCATCCGCCTGAGAAATCATCAGCTGCGCAACCTCCGGCGACGGCTGCGGGAGCTGTCTCTTATACACATCT
>PYEQ01000600.1 GCA_003017785.1 filamentous cyanobacterium CCP5
GACCAGTCGGGGGCCAAATGATAGAGCAGTTTTTCGACATGGGACTGGTAGCGACGCAGCAGCTCTGAAAACGCCGCCCGATCCGGTCGCAGAGTCTGCTGACAGGCCAAAACCAGATCGTAGTTCGACAACCTGTCGGGGGTGCAAGACGGGGTGTCGGCAGCGATTTGGGTCGGCCAAGGGGTGGTAATGGATGGACTCATGGTGACTATCTCGGTGTGAAAAACGAACATCGAGTTAGGGAGTCGGAATCGTCAAAATTCCGTGCCCGGTTGGCGCTGTGACTCTGCGTGCTAAATAATTTGTACCGGCTGACTTTCTGATGCGAAACTGCCCCTGTGCCTGTCCGTGTTCTGGCACAGGGGGGGCGGGAGAAAACCGCCAGACATTCTTAAACCGTTTTGGGAGGGCTCCTGGGCCCTTTGAAGGGGGGTATACTCATGCCATGGGGGACGACATTAAAGCAGGCGGATGCAGTATCTAGCTAAGGTCCAAAAAAAATCTTTTTTAGGGGGGGCGGAGCTGCTGCTCTTGGCCCGTCAAACCTCTGAAACCGTTTGGGAGCTGCTTTCCTCTGAGCAGATTGTGGAGACCTCTAGGCTAATTGCCTATCAGGAAGAACAGCTAGTGCTGGTTGAGATAGAGGCTTCTAACCAGATTCAGGCGGTGGAAGACGCCACGGGATGGGTGTTAGAACTCGTCGATCAGTATTTAGCCCACGGCGTTACCCCTGGGATGCTGCGTCAAGAAATTGAGCGGGCTGAACGGTGGCGGCAGTCTCTTACTCTGAAGAGCCAGGAAGTCGATCGCCGGGCGTTAGAAACGGCGGCTCGTCGGGACGAGATTCAAGAACTAGAGCGAAATTTGAAGCAGGAACGGGAGAACTTAGAGGCCCGTCAGTCAGAACTTGAAGCTTTGGAGCGGCGCCTCAGTCAAGATCAGGCTAAGCCCTGAGCTGCCCAGGCTTTGTCGAGATAGCTCGAGGTTAGAATTGGACGGATTTGTCCTTTGTTCTTGGGGCTGAGGGCATAGGCTGCACCATTCTGGTCTGAGCATGGTTGGTTGGCTGGTCTTTGGACTGATGCTGGTGGCGATCGCGGCGGTCATCTACGGGCTGCGACGGCTCGATCACTTTCTCAGCCTGACTCGCCCCATCCAGGCAGATGTCATGGTGATGGAAGGCTGGATGCCGGATGAAACTAAAAAACAGGTGCTGCAGCAGTATTGGCAAGGAGGCTATCGGCGGCTGATCGTCACGGGCGGTCCAATTTCCCACGGAGCATTTTTAACCGAATACAAAAATCACGCCGATCTGGGGTTGGCAACCCTGATTGCCCTGGGGATGGACCCGGCAGAGGTGGTCGCCATACCTACCCCTCGAGCAGCCTGCTACCGCACGGCGGCGGCAGCCCTGAGTCTGAAGCAATATATCTGCCAGGAGGGGATTACAGGCTTTAACCTTTATAGCTGCGGCAGCCATACCCGCCGTAGCTACTACATTTTTCGGCAGGTATTTAGTCCTGATGTTGCGGTGGGCGCAGTCGCTATGCCCACTGGTTTCTACGACCCCGATCGCTGGTGGACCACGAGCCATGGGTTTAGAGCGGTGGTCTCTGAAGCGATCGCCTATCTCTATGTGCGGCTGATTCGCTGGCGCGATTGACCCCAGCTCCCTTGGGCATTCTGAAGCCATTGGGGGTCTGGAGCAAACCTTGATCGAAGAACGCGCCTACTGGCTAGCCTGGTCTCAGCTATACCGGGTGGGGCCCATTTTAATTAAGCGGCTGCACAGCCATTTCGGCAGTTTGGGCACAGCCTGGGAGGCTCCGCCGCCGGATTTGATGATGGTCGACGGCATTGGCATCAAGCTGGCAGAGGGGATTGCCTCCCAGCGCCGCAGCCTTGACCCGGCCCAAATTCTGGCGCAGCAACAGGGCCACTTTTGGACCCCGGCCGATGCCGAGTATCCAACCCTGCTGTTTGAAATTTGCGATCCGCCGCCAGTGCTGTATTACAAGGGCAGAACCGAGCTGATCTGGCGGGTGGGGCAAAATTTTTCGGTGGGGATTGTGGGGACTCGCAGCCCCACTGACTACGGCCGTCGCTGGACTCGACAAATTGTCCGGCAGCTGGTGCAGCAGGACAGCCTGATTGTCTCTGGCCTGGCTCGGGGAATTGACCAGTCGGCCCATGAGGCCACCCTGTATCACCGGGGTCAGACCATTGCTGTCCTGGGTACCGGCGTTGATGTGGTGTATCCCACCTCCAATCGCTACCTGTACGACCAGATTGCCGAATCGGGACTGCTGGTCAGCGAATATCCAGATGGAACTCCGCCGGATCGGACCCATTTTCCCCAGCGCAATCGGATTATCGCCGGGCTGAGTCAGGCCGTCGTGGTTACCGAGGCCCCGGAGCGATCGGGAGCGCTGATCACGGCCCACCTTGCCAACGACTATGGCCGCGATGTCTATGCCCTCCCCGGCAGCCTTGATAATCCTCAAATCAAAGGCTGTCTGAGCCTGATCAACCAGGGAGCTCAGATGATTCTCAATCCTGATACCCTGGTGCGCGAAGTCAGCCCATCGCGGTCGGCTCTGGCCCAGGCAAATCCGGCCCAAGTTATTCCAGCGCCAGCGGATCCGGCACCTGATCTGAGTGCTTCCCTACGGCCAATTTATCAGGCGGTCTCTGTCGATGGCATTGGTTTAGACAGACTGGTAGAAACCCTCAGCTTAGAAACAGGGCTGGTTCTCAGTGCCTTAGTCCAGCTAGAGCTGATGGGCCTCGTTGTCCAGCTACCGGGAATGCGCTATCAGCGGGGGCAGGGAATTTAACCCCGGCGGGGGCTTATACCCAATCCTGATTGCATACCCTCGATTGGTCAAGGGTAAATGCCGTTTACCCTCTACAGGACTTCAGTTTTGATTCGGGGTTTTTGAAGGCGGATTTGGGATTACTCGGCTTCAGATTCGACCGCCTTAGACGCGGCCAGGGCCAGGGCGCTGTTTTCTCGATAGGTCTCGACCCGCTGCTGGGCGGTGTCGTAGCGGGGGTCTTCGGCTGGTACTGCCGCCATCAGATCGGATGCCCGCTGCCAGCGGGCCGCTAAATCTAGCCACTCAGCGGTGGAGTTGGCGGTCTGACCGGCTTCGGCGGCGGCCTGGGCCAGGCTGACGGCCTGGGCGAAGGGATCTGGCTCGGGCAGGGAG
>PYEQ01000601.1 GCA_003017785.1 filamentous cyanobacterium CCP5
CTGCGGTTAAAGAGTCGGTCGAGGAGATCGCTGAGCATGGCCATGGTTAGGGAAGGTCACAGGCTTGTGAGCGGAGCTGCTAGCCCCGCAGGAACCGTCGCAGGCGGGCGAAGACATCGTCGTGGGCAGCAGATAAATCGATAAAGTCTACCTTTTCTCCCTGGAGTCGGCGGGCCACATTTGAAAAGGCCACTCCTGCCAGGGATAGCTTTTGCTCTAGCACCAGGGGTTCGCCCCGGTTGGAGGCGACAATCACCCGTTCATCGTCGGGAATTACCCCCAGCAGAGGGACTGCCAGAATATCCAGCACGTCCTGCACAGACATCATCTGCTCCGCTTCTACCATGGCGGGTTTGAGCCGGTTGATTAGCAGCTTCATCACTTTGACATCATGGGCTTCCAGCAGGCCAATCACCCGGTCGGCGTCTCGCACGGCGGAAATTTCAGGGGTGGTGACGATGATCGCTTCTTCGGCAGCGGCGATCGCATTTTGAAACCCCATCTCGATGCCAGCCGGGCAGTCAATTAAGACATAGTCGAATTTTCCCTTCAGCTGCTCCACCAGCTGCTTCATCTGCTCCGGCGTAATTGATTCTTTAGAGCGATTCTGGGCAGCGGCCAGCAGGGCCAGGTTCGGCTGGCGTTTATCCTTAACCAGGGCCTTTTCAATTTTGGCCTCGCCCGCCAACACGTCTAACGCGGTGAAGACGATGCGGTTCTCGAGACCCAATAGCAGGTCGAGATTGCGCAGCCCAAAGTCGGCATCGACTACGGCAACTTTGCTCCCGCGCTGAGCGAGCGCCATGCCGAGGTTAGCGCTACAGGTGGTTTTGCCAACGCCCCCTTTGCCAGAGGTCATTACGATGATGCGGGTCATGGAGCTAACCAATCATTAAAAGAGTAGGGGTCAACAGATTAGGTTTGATCGCGGATAACGAAGGAATCTACTGGGTAATTTGGCTGCGGGCAAAATCAGCCGCGATCGCAATCCGCATGCCGTCCGAGCCAATATAGGCCACCTCCGGCAGATATTCGGAGGGCGGTTTTTCGGGTGGACGAGCCACTACGTCGGCAATCCGGAGCTGGGTGGGCTGCATGTGTAGCGCCATGATGCGGCAGTTACGATTGCCGCCAACCCCCGCATGGGCAATCCCCCGCAGGCGTCCCCAAACCAGAATATCGCCTTCTGCTACGAGAGCACTGCCCGGGTTGGCATCCCCAAAGATGATCAGGCTACCAGGATGACGTACCTCGACCCCGGAGCGTACCGTAGTCTGCAAATAGAGGGGCTCTGCCATGGCCTGACCAGGCCGCTCCCTCGAATGAACGAACTGATCGACTTCTGACTGCTGCTCCACGGAATAGCCAGCGGTAGCAGCGGCTAGGGCGGTCTGCCGACGGCTGGTGTAGACCCGTTTAAGCTGGAGCTGGGCGCTCCCCAGCAGCTCGGCCACCGCCTGGAGCTGACGCACATCTAGGAGGCGATCGCCGCTAACCAAATGCACCACGGTACGAGCCTGCCAAAATCGCTCCCCGGCATCGAGGCGCTGCTTGAGCTGCTGGTAGATCTCCGCCCAAGAAAGGGGATTGGGCCCGTCGCCATCGGTGGGCAGCAATAGCTGTAGTCGTCCCCGTTCCCCCCTAAACCGAACCTGGGGAGCGAGAGGCATCGCCTCCGGGGAGGGCGCATCGGCCCGAGGCCTATCCGCCTGTGGCGAATTAGTCTGCGGTGCATCGGCCTGTGGCGATCGCGAAGCGGCCGCTTCTGGGGCAGAAATCTCAGGCACAGCCTCTGAGGTGGCAGTCACCTCACCCGATCGCCCGGCAGCCTCCTCTGGGGCTGGGGGAAGCTCAGTGACCGGCGGAGAAAATTCTGAAGTCATAGCCAGAGAGAAAGGGGTTCATCGTTTCTGGTCATGCCATATTAGACCAGAAATCTGTATCTGTCTTAGAGATTCCCAAGTCAGGCCAAACCTCAGGAGGGTCGGTTTTTGCGGTCTGCCTCTGTCGAGAAAACCCATCCAAATCCCAGCAAATGGGTCTTGCCCCCCACCGGGTAGAAGTGGTTATGATGAGCGTAGTTCACTGCGGCGTTGGTGACTGCCAACTAATGTTTCTCGATCTATGCTTGTTCGACAAGGGAATCTAGATGTTTCGATGGCAGTATACCGAGCATTGCACTCGGAAACTTAAAATCGAGACCAAGGTACCCACCTGGTTATACCAGGTCGAAAACTGAGGTAAGACGGCGTTGCGGTGAATACTCGAACTTTCCCTCTGTCTTCGGACGAGGGAATTTTTGTGGGGGATCTGGGCAAGACCGGCCCAGAATCTTGCCCAGATCGGTACCAGTGAACTTTAATTGCTCGGGCAAAACGCTAGCATGGATGATTAAACAGGGCCAGCCTTGCTTGATTTACTGGCAAGGTCAGCCGTAAACAGCCGTTTTTCAGCCTCGGCTGCGCAGTTGATTTAAAGGGCTGATTCTGTAGTTCTAATCGGTTGAAAGCTTGAATTCGTCTGAATTCCCAGCCAGCGTGGTGACCCTCGACAATGGCTTGACCCTGGTACACCACGAGATTCCAGCGACTCCCGTTGTGGTGGCCGATGTTTGGGCTCGAGCAGGAGCCATCACTGAACCTCCGGAGTGGTCCGGCATGGCTCATTTTCTGGAGCACATGATTTTCAAGGGGACCGATCAGCTGGGGCCGGGGCTGTTCGATCAGGCGATTGAAAATCGTGGCGGTATGACTAATGCTGCCACCAGCCATGACTACGCCCACTTTTTCCTGACCATCGCCGCCGATGCTCTCGCCGATACCCTGCCTCACCTGGCCGATTTGCTGCTCCATGCGGCCCAGGTGGTTCTAGAAGAAATTCGTCAAGCCCAGGACGATCCGGACTGGCTGGGATTTCAAGCCATGGCTGAAGCGGTGTATCAGGATCATCCCTACAGCCGTCCGGTACTGGGCACGGAGGCCGTCCTGAGTCAGCGATCGCCTGAAGAAATGCTGCATTTCCATCAGGCCCGCTACCAGCCCGAAAACCTGACCGTGGTGATCGCGGGTGGCATTTCCCTCGAGGCAACCGTAGAACTGGTCAAACAGTCATTTCGGGTATTTGCTACGCCCTTAGTGTGTGAGTCGACCCCTGGAGTGTTGCCGGCCATCTCGGGCGTTCACCGGGAAACCCTGCATCTGCCGCGCCTGG
>PYEQ01000602.1 GCA_003017785.1 filamentous cyanobacterium CCP5
GTCCAATGGTGGGATCGACCAGACCTTCGGCGACCTTCTCCCCCTGGTGCTGGGGGGTGAACCGATAGATAAAAAACCGGACAATTCCGGGAGTGTAGCGCCCGATGATAATTGACAGCAGCAGGGCAATTAAAAAGATGGCCCAGGCTGGCAGGCTTGGTAGTTGCAGATCGATCTGAACTAGATCTAAAAGTTCGCTTAGGTTCACGTTCCTACGGACTCAGGGTCAAAAAATATGGGATATCCAGAAACCTAGAATCGCACCCTACACGGTAATCGGAGAGTCGACATAAACCGTCGGTTCTTCCAGATCAAAGGCAATGCCGTACTGTTTGAGCTGATTGGTCAGCTTCTGGCTGGCAATGTTGATTAGCTGACGGCGAATTTCCATGGAGGTATCACCGGTGCCCAGAATAAAGAAGGTGACCTGCACCTGGGTGAGGCGACCTCCGTCTAACTCCATGAAGGTGATATCGGTGCTGCGAGAATCGATGCCAAAAATATCGCCGGTGCTTTCGACAATCACCTGGCGAATCAGCGCCTGCTCTTCGTCCGTGACCCGGCGATAGATGTTGAGGTGGGCGATCGCCATCACCTTCTTAGCCCCGGTAAAGTTCTCTACCGTCGACTGGATAATCGCGCTATTGGGGACGATCGCCAGGGTCCCCTTACCAGAGGTGCGAATTTTGGTGGACCGCAAGCCAATGGACTCCACCCGGCCAAAGGTACCGTCGGGCAGGCCAATGTAGTCGTCAATCCCAAAGGGTTTATCCACATAGACCACGATGCCGCCAAGCAGCTGCTCCAACACCTTTTGGGCGGCGAAGGCCACCGCAATGCCGCCGATACCCAGGCTAGCCAGGATGCCAAAAATATTCAGACTGTGGGTTTGGCCAAAGACAATCACCAAAATCACAATGATTCCGGCATTGGCTCCAAACCGGCCTAGCACCAACAGTTCGCTGTTGGTCTTGCGCCCTCCCTGGAGGGCGGCGTCGAGCAGATAGTTGTCGAAGTAGGCCTGAAAACTGCGGAAGAGCAGCCAGCCCAGGGCGATGGTAAAGCCCAGGGTCAGTGGCACCTCAACCACCGGATACCAGTCAATTTTGAGGCTCTGGTGCATCACCAGCCACACGGCCCCATCCAGCACGGCCAGGGCCAGCAAAATGCTCAAAAACCGCCGCTGGGGCTGAAGTACCCGACTATAAAACTTGTCGTATCGATTAGACGTCAACCGACGCAGCAGCCAGCCAATTCCCTGTCCTACCAGCCCGCCCGTGACCGAAGCCAGCAGCGCCAATACGAGGAACAAGCTCAACCAAAATAAGGAAGGGTGTCCCCCAGTCAGCCTGAAGATTTGAGAATAAAAATTCGACATGGAGGTTTGATTGACGAATATCTATGTGCACCTTAGCAAACTTAAGATTTTTTTCCAGATGCTATGGCTACCAGCCAGGGGGATTGAGACCATGGGCCGTGGGTATTCTGCTGGCCCCAAGGGGGGAACAAATTTCCCAGGTTTATTTCCCCTGGAAATGGTAAGACTGGCATGGCGTCAACGGAACAGGCAGTATGGCGGATGAGAAAAAAGACCAGCAGCACCCCCAGTACTCAGGCGATCGCCAGGTGCTCAATCAGCTGATGGGGGCCGAACCCACGGACTACAACCTGGCTGAACTCGCCCGACTGATGATTCGCTATGACGGGTTTCCTGGAGCCCGCGATATCCAGGCGGATTTGCAGAAGCGACTGAAGCAGTGGGGGCTGACCGAGGCGGAGCTATTTACCAAAACCCGCGCCATCCATGCCGAGGGGCAGATCTATAAAGGGGTAGGTCGGGGGCGGGAGGATTGGAGTTAGGGAATTAGGGAGTAGGGAATAGGGAACGAGAGGGGCGGTTTATGGGCAGGAGCGGACGCCCCAGGGTATAGGTTCGTAGGGGGCGAGGGCGTTGTCTGAATAGCAGGGGAATTCCTGGACCTGATCGTCTACCAGGCCATACAGGCGAGACTGGTATTCGTTCAGGCCGTAGGTTACTGAGCCAATAGTCCCACAGGCGGTGGTGATATCGCGGGTGAAGCGGGTGAGGATCTGGGGTGAGTTCAAAAAATCAAGGGCCGAAGACTGGTTATAGACATCGCCTCTGGCGACGCTGTCGGAGGCATCTAAGCTTACGTACAGGCTGAACGGTCGAGGCGGATCGATATAAATGCCGCCGCTGATGTCAATGACCGATAGGTCGTTGGTGAAGGTCCGTCGATGGGCTTCAATCTCCCGTTCGATGTCGAAAATCGCGGCTTTGCAGGTGGGGGAGAGCATCGAGGTCTGGGCGATCGCCTCCCGGAGCTTGCAATCGTCTTTTACAAGCAGGCAGTTAACGTCATTGAAACCGATATTCGCGGGGGGCTGAACACCCTCCCCGTCGAAGATCAGCAGGCCTTTACCGACACCATTGAGGGCACCTACCGAGCCCTGATTGACCTGCTGCTCGAACAAAGACCCAGCCGCATTCTCGAAGCCCAGCAGGTCTGGCCTTGTTAAACTAAAAAAGCTGCCCCTAAGAGAGCACCGTTCTGAATTAGGAGAGTTCCACCAAAGTGCGAAGAAAACGCTGCTTCTGGTGAATCGTTAAATCCTCCCAAAAACTATGTTTTCCTATCGCTTTAGCGAGTAAATCTTGTAATTCATCATCTACCTCAGAGAAGGAATTTGGGCAGTGAGAAAGGGCTTCAATCTGTTCTATTCCTCTTCACAAGCACCAATGCTCACCCAACTGGTAGACCCATCGGCCCAATGTTCTTTTTTCCAAATAGGAGCATTGTGCTTGAGGGTATCGATCGCATACTTGCAGGCCGCAAACGCCTCTGAACGATGGGGACAGCCCACCGCCACTAGCACGCTGATTTCCCCCACCGAGAGCCTGCCGGTGCGGTGGTGAATCACCACGCGGGTGATGTCTGACCAGTCCTGGCGAGTCTGGGCAGCAATCTGCTTGAACACCTCAATAGCCATCGGCTCGTAGGCCTGATATTCCAGGGCCACCACCGGCTTACCCTCGGTGTTGTCCCGCACCATGCCGCTCATCACCACGATCGCCCCGTTGGCAGAATCATCTGCCAGGCGATACACCTCATCTAGGGAGAGGGGGGCAAAGGCGATGCGAAAGCTGTCGGTGGTGGTGGTGAGCATGGGAGAGGGGAGAGGGG
>PYEQ01000603.1 GCA_003017785.1 filamentous cyanobacterium CCP5
AAGAATACCGCCGAGAGAATCAGCAGGAACACCGCCCCTGAATACAGGTCGTTGTTGGTGCGCATGCCGATGGTGTACCACCAGTGATACACGCCCGAATAGGCAATGTTCACGGGGCTAGAGGAGCCCGCCTGGGAGAACGCATCTACCGCAGGCTGACCGAAGTGGGGATCCCAAATCGCATGGGCGATGGGACGGATGTTGAGCGGATCTTTGATCCACTGCTCGAAGTTGCCTTGCCAGGCGACGTGGAACAGGTTGCCTGAGGTCCACAGGAAGATGATTGCCAGGTGGCCAAAGTGGGAGGCGAAGATCTTTTGGTAAAGATTCTCCTCCGTCATGCCATCGTGGCTTTCAAAGTCGTGAGCCGTGGCAATCCCGTACCAAATCCGACGAGTGGTCGGATCTTGGGCCAGATCCTGGCTAAATTTCGGGAATTTTGTTGCCATAGGTCTAAATTAAGTCCTCCGTGCTCTATCCAACGGCAATAATGCGAGCCAGGAAGAACGCCCACGTCGTGACGATCCCTCCTAGGAGGTAGTGGGCAACTCCAACCGCCCGACCCTGAGTGATACTCAGAGCGCGAGGCTGAATGGCGGGAGCCACTTTCAGCTTGTTGTGAGCCCAAACGATGGACTCGATCAGCTCCTGCCAGTAGCCGCGACCACTGAACAAGAACATCAGGCTGAATGCCCATACAAAGTGAGCGCCCAGGAACAGCAGGCCGTAAGCGGACAGAGCCGAACCATAGGAGCCAATTACCTGAGAAGCTTGCGCCCACAGGAAGTCCCGCAGCCAACCATTTATGGTGATGGCGCTATTGGCAAAGTTGCCAGCGGTGATGTGAGAAACGGTACCGTCTGGGCTCACCGTGCCCCACACGTCCGACTGCATCTTCCAGCTGAAGTGGAAAATCACAATCGATAGGGAGTTGTACATCCAGAACAGGCCGAGGAACACGTGGTCCCAACCGGAAACCTGACAGGTGCCGCCCCGACCCGGACCATCACAGGGGAAGCGGAAGCCCAGTTCACCCTTGTCCGGAATCAGTCGAGAGCTACGGGCGAACAGCACGCCCTTCAGCAGAATCAGCACGGTCACGTGAATCGTGAACGCGTGGATGTGGTGCACCATGAAGTCGGCAGTGCCCAGAGTAATGGGCATCATCGCGACCTTGCCAGCTACAGCAACGACATCGCCACCAAAGGCAGGGCTGACGCCCGCCAAGGCATTAGGGGCAGTGGAACCACCGGCCGCAGCCGCATGGAGCCCTTGCACCCACTGGGCAAAAATGGGCTGCAGTTGAATCGCTGAATCCGAGAACATGTCCTGGGGACGACCCAGGGCTCTCATGGTGTCGTTGTGAATGTATAGACCAAAGCTATGGAAGCCCAGGAAAATACAAACCCAATTGAGGTGAGAAATAATGGCATCCCGAGAACGGATCATCCGATCTAGGGCGTTGTCCATATTAATCTCGGGATCATAATCACGCACCATGAAGATGGCCGCGTGAGCCCCTGCTCCAACGACCAGGAAGCCACCAATCCACATGTGATGGGTAAAGAGTGACAGCTGAGTCGGATAATCCGTCGCGATGTACGGGTAGGGGGGCATGGCATACATGTGGTGCGCCACGATGATGGTCAGCGAACCCAGAATCGCCAGGTTCACCGCCAGCTGAGCGTGCCAGGAGGTGGTCAGGTTTTCAAACAGACCATCATGGCCCTTACCGCCGAACAGCAGAGGATCTCCCTTATGACCTTCGAGAATTTCCTTCATGCTGTGGCCAATGCCCCAGTTGGTGCGGTACATATGGCCCGCCACAATGAAGAGCACCGCCAGCGCCAGGTGGTGATGGGCTGTATCAGACAGCCACAGACCGCCCGTTACTGGGTTGAGGCCTCCCTTGAAGGTCAAGAAATCGGCATAAACACCCCAGTTAAGGGTGAAAAAGGGTTTCAAACCTTCAGCAAAGCTGGGGTACAGCTCTGCCATCAGGCTCTTATCCAGGATGAACTCGTGGGGCAGGGGGATATCCTGCGGAGCCACGCCGGCATCCAGCAGCTTATTAATCGGCAGAGACACGTGAATCTGATGCCCTGCCCAGCTTAAACAGCCGAGCCCCAGCAGTCCTGCCAGGTGGTGATTCATCATGGATTCGACGTTCTGGAACCACTCCAGCTTAGGAGCCCGCTTGTGGTAATGGAACCAGCCGGCAAATAACATCAGACCAGCCATCACTAAGGCACCGATGGCGGTGCAGTAAAGCTGGTAGCTGTTGGTAATACCGGCAGCGCGCCACAGCTGGAAGAATCCAGAGGTGATTTGAATACCCTGGAAGCCACCACCCACATCAGCATTCAGGATTTCCTGACCAAAGATCGGCCAGACCACCTGAGCACTGGGCTTGATGCCAGTGGGGTTAGTCATCCAGGCTTCGTAATTTGAAAATTTGGCGCCATGGAAATACATGCCGCTCAGCCAGATGAAAACGACGGCCAGATGGCCGAAGTGCGCACTAAAAATCTTGCGCGAAATGTCTTCTAGGTCACTGGTATGACTGTCGAAATCGTGAGCGTCGGCGTGGAGGTTCCAAATCCAAGTTGTGGTCTTTGGACCCCGTGCCAAGGTTCGGTCAAAATGGCCCGGCTTCGCCCACTTCTCAAATGAAGTAGGGACCGGATCGTTATCTACCACGACCTTGACTTTCGCCTCCCGCTCGCGCGGGGTAGTTGTCATGGAGACTCTCCTCTCTCTAGACAAGAACGAGCAAACCGAGAATCGTGCGTCGATTACTTTTGGTCACACCCGCTCTTCTGTTCGCGAACGCCTTACGGCGCTAACGCCTCAGCATGGGCGTAATTAAAATCGTCGACGGTGATTGCTCTTGAGCATTATAAGGGTGCGTTTTGACTGTTTTTGCCTTTGATTAACAATAGTTCAAGCTGCGAAAAACTCGATCCCATCAAGGTTCTGAGCGTCCCCCATGGAGGAAAACGCCCTCGAAAATCGATTTCATTAACAAAAGTCAATGAATAGCCGGGGTCTTTTCAGTACGAACGTAAAGTATTGTTTAGCGACGTTAATTCTTGTCTCGTGACTGGCACTTGAATGGCCGCCATAAGGTTCTGAATCTGACCTATGGTAATAGGTGCAAGTTTGAACAAAGGGTAAAGCTGGGGCTATGGGGATAC
>PYEQ01000604.1 GCA_003017785.1 filamentous cyanobacterium CCP5
ATTCGACAAACTTGCCCACTACCCCTTTGGCCCGCAGCATTTCGACCACGGTGAGCACCAGGTCGGTGGCGGTGGCCCCCTCGGGCAGGGAACCGGTGAGTTTGAAGCCCACTACTTCCGGAATCAGCATGGAGATGGGCTGACCCAGCATTGCCGCCTCGGCCTCAATGCCGCCCACGCCCCAGCCCAGCACCGAGAGGCCGTTGATCATGGTGGTATGGCTATCGGTGCCAACCAGGGTGTCGGGATAGGCGATAGTTTCGCCGTTTTCATCCTTCGTCCACACCACCTGAGCCAGGTACTCAAGGTTGACCTGGTGGCAAATGCCGGTACCCGGCGGCACCACGCGAAAATTGTCGAAGGCGCTCTGGCCCCAGCGCAAAAAGGCGTAGCGCTCAAAGTTGCGCTGAAATTCTTTCTCGACGTTTTGGCCAAAGGCGTCGGCACTCCCAAATGCATCGACCATCACCGAGTGGTCAATCACCAGATCCACAGGCGACAGGGGGTTAATCTTGTCGGGGTCGCCGCCCAGATTCACCATGGCGTCGCGCATGGCGGCCAGGTCGACCACGGCGGGCACGCCAGTAAAGTCCTGCATCAGCACCCGGGCGGGGCGGTAGGCAATCTCGCGCGTGGAGGACTGCGTTTGCAGCCAGTCGGCCACTGCCTGCACGTCTGCTGCCGTGACCGATCGCCCGTCTTCGTGGCGCAGCAGGTTTTCGAGCAGCACCTTGAGGCTGAAGGGCAGGCGGCTAACGTCACCCAAGCTGGCGGCAGCGGCGGGCAGGCTGTAGATGGTGTAAGTGGTGCTGCCTACGGTGAGGTGGGTTTTGGCGTCGAAACTATTTACAGGGCTGTTCACAGGGCTTGAGCTCTCCGGGGCGCGACGGGCATGGTTAGCGTTGCGATCTTATTACATCCGCTGCCCTGCTGTGCTGTAGGCTGTGTTGCCAATCGAGCCCCAGGGAGCAATCTGCTCTAGCGGGTTGACCCTTTAGAAAACAGGCCGCCGAAGAGCGATCGCTTTTCAGCAGTGGGCTTAGCGGCCGACCCAGCGCCGCCAGAGTTACGACCTGGGGCATCGGCCATCGTCACCTTGAGCTGCTGGGCATACTTGAGGGCGACAGCGTTTTTGGGGTTGAGGCGCAGCGCCTGCTTAAAGTGCACCTTGGCCATGCCCGTCAGCTTGCTGAGCAAATAGGCCTGCCCGATCAGGCAGTGGTAGCTGCTGTTTTGCGGATCGATTTTGAGGGCATCTTTGAGTTCTTGGATGGCCGCCTGCACGTTTTTGCCCTTGAGATACTCCTGGGCCCGACTGTAGTGGCGCTCGGCGTACATCAGCCCCGATGCTGACTTACCGTCGGAGGGGGCATCAGACGGCGACGCTGGCGCGGTGGGCACTGAGGAGGTGGCTATCAGTCCGGTTCGCTTTTCGCGAATGACCGGGGCTCCCATCTTGCGGCGCAGGTAGACCAGGTTTAGTTCGCTCAGCTGCTGGGTGCAGGATTCAAAATTGGCAACTGACTCGTACTGGCGATCGCACAGCCGATCGACCGCCTGCTCGTAGAACACGTCTACCTCAGGCTCGGGCACCTTTAGCAGCTGTTTGCTTTGCTCCCCTGTAGGGTTGAGTGGCTGATCGCGGCTCAAACGACGTACCTTAAAGCGCAGCATAGCCAGCACTTCGTTGCGGCTCTTGTCTTGCTTGAGGCGCTGGTAGGCGGGGTTGACCAGCTTGGGCAACACCTGGGTGGCAAACTGACGCAGCTCCGGTGCCACATGCATCAATGCGTCGGGGTGAAGCTGTTTAGCTACGGTTCGATAGCGCTTGAGAATACGGCGCTCGTCTGCGGCTACCGACAGCCCCAGCAGCGCGTAGGGGTCGGTAAATCGTTTTAGCCACTCAGGGGAGAAGGCAGCGTGGGACATTCAGGGGTAGAACTAAGGGGGCTCTTTGTTATCTTCACGGATTAATGCTAACCCCATACTAGAATCTGGAGGCCAATGTCGATTCTTTACGCCAGGCTTATACTGGTTTCACAGGCTGGTTCAAAGTCAGCATCAAAGGTTTAAACTTCACGGGCTTCAAAGGTGGCGAAGCAATGTTGGCACAGCGTTCCCGTCGAACAGCCGTTTTTCTAGCGTGGGCTGGGGTATTTACCCCTGGCTTCATTCCCTTGTCAGGATTACATAAGTTTTATCTGGGGCAACCCTTTTGGGGAGTTGTCTACTTACTTCTAGGCTGGACGCAAATTCCTCGAGTGGCCTGCGCCATTGAAGGGTTTTTGCTGCTGACTCAGCCCTCGGATGCCTTTGGTGCGATCGATGTTCCGGCTAAAGAAGCCAAATCTGGCCTCGACCCGAAGCAGATCAATGCCCTGGCAGAAGCCCTGCGAGAGCTAGATACCCTGCGCCAGGAGGGGCTGATCTCAGAGCTTGAATTTGAGCAGAAGCGCCGCCTGCTGCTCGATCAGGTGGCTTGAGCTGAGATGATTGGCGAGTAGATAGGTAGGTGATTGGTGCTGAAGCGTTGGCAAACTTTGAGGGCTCAGATCAATCCCCTCGCTGGTCGCCTGAGTCAAGATCCAAGCTATCGACTGCGATCTTACCAGGAGGTAGAGCAGGCTGCCCGTCTGGGGTTTACCCTTGATGTGAACCGGGCCACGGTAGACGACTGGCTGCAACTGCCGGGGCTATCGATTCGGCAGGCCCAGGGATTAGTGCGCCTGCGCCAAGCCGGAGTCCAGTTTCACTGTTTAGAGGATGTGGCCGCGGCCCTGGGGGTAGCTTCAGCCCAGCTGGCTCGCCTAGCCCCAGTGCTGTCGTTTTGCTACTACGACGATCACAGCGGTACCCTACCCGGTCTCAGCCTGAACCAGGCTACCGCAGCCCAGCTCTGTGCGGTGCCGGGGATGCCGCCAGCGTTAGCCCAGGCGGTGGTACAGGAGCGATCGCGCCGTGGACCCTACCAAGATCTCGCTGACCTGCAGCGTCGCCTGGAGTTAGCCCCTGACCTGGTACAAACTCTTATGTATTACCTGCGCCCTTAGCCGTTAGGGCCAATCGGCGCCCATACACAGCGCAGGCCGATTGACCTGAACACGACGTGTTTCCCGCAGGGAGAAAACCTGGAAGCTTGAGCGGCGTTTAATTGGGCCAGCCTACTTAATAACCATTGCGTATATTAT